>JBFMCL010000015.1 GCA_040754395.1 Nitrospirota bacterium
TCCCTTTTGGCGTTTGAACTCATAATGCAGTCCCTTTCTATGCATGTTTTTTCGGTAACATGCATTATGAGTCAACGATGTCTCCCTAGTCTTTACTTCGGTAACATTTTTTGTGATGCAATTCGCGGGTAGCAGTTCCTCAGTGCAGACAGGTCCGGGTGTGATATAATGCTTCAAAAAGTACTGTTTTCAGGTTGGGGTTGCAGGACCCCTGAAAGGATGTGTTCGAAGATCTATGGAAAAGATACGACTCCTGATAGTTGATGAAACAGCCAAAGCCCGGGAAATTATCCGGTACGCCCTTGAAAACAGTTTTTCGAAAATCGAAATCGATGAAGCATGCAGCAACACGGAAGCAAGGGAGAAGCTGGAAAGCAGATATTACGACCTTATCCTGTGTGACTGGGAAAGCAGGAGCATCAGCGGAAGTGAATTGCTCAAGTGGATGAGGGAACATCCGGAACTGAAGAAGACTTCGTTCATCATGGTGACCGTCAGCAACGACAGGGCCTCTCTCGTTGATGCACTTCAGGCCGGGGCGACTTCGTATCTCATAAAACCGTTCAGTGTTGTCGGACTGGTCCACCGGGTCATTTCAGTGGTCTCACGGCTCGACCGGAGGGTAGCTGAGCGGTTTGTCTCGGACAGTCCCGTCTCGCTTGCTTTTCAGGATCGCCGCCTGGACGGTGCACTCATCGATATAAGCATGAGCGGCTTCCTGGGAACATTCAAAAGAGAGGGTATTTTCCCCCAGATACTTGAAAGAATTGTTATGAGCCTGAGACCTGAGGGCAGTGCAGAAATTGCAGGAATTCACGGGGTTGTTGTGAGAATTCAGTCGGCAGAGACGGACGCCGCATCGCAGTATATCAATATCGCGGTGAAATTCATGCATATCAGTTCTGAAAACGAGAAGGCGCTGCTGCGTTTTTTCGATATGCTGAAACTGAAACTTTAGCGTTCCTGTGACCGGTCACCGGATATTTTTTTCTTTTGCCCTGCATTCCCTGATAACCTCTTCGGGTATCATTTTCAGTGCCAGAACGATCAGCGCCGGCACGATGATAAGGTCGTCGAGGTGACCGATAACGGGAATAAAGTCCGGAATCAGGTCAAAGGGAAACAGTGTGTATCCGACTGCAAGTGCCAGCAGGAATTTTGCCGCCCTCGGTGTCCGTGCATCTCTTCTGCTCTTCCACGCTTCATGAATAATCTGGGTCAGATATTGAGCAACCCCATCCCCCTGCCGGGATGATACGCTTTCCTTATTGCGGTATGGACAAACTCCTTCGCACGCCGTGCTGCTTCGAGGGGACTGTGGCCAAGTGCAAGGAGAGCAGTGGCGGCAGCCGAAAAGGCACATCCGGTGCCATGGTATTCGCCGTGAATTTTTTCGTCTTCGAGGTCATGAAACCCACCGTCATAATAAAGATCATTCGCCATGTCCCGGAGGTGACCACCGGTGATGACGACAGTTTCAGGCCCCATGTCCTTGAGAGCTCTTGCGGCTTCTTCAATGCTGTTCCTGTCTTCAATCGGAATGCCTGTGATGACCGCTGCCTCGTAAATATTCGGGGATATCAGACGCGCCAGAGGGAAAAGCTTTTCCCTGATCGCATCCAGGGTTCCGTCATCGACGAGACTTCTTCCGGATGAAGAGACGGCAACAGGGTCGATCACGAGATTGACGAGGGAATATTTTCTGACTGCATCTGCGATGAGATCAACTACCCACCTGCTGTAAATCATCCCTGTTTTTATCCCGTCAGGCCTGATATCGGCAAGGAGAACATGCAGCTGCTTTTCGAATATCTCCTTTTCCACAGGAAAGATTGCGTCGACAGAGGTGCTGTTCTGGGCTGTAATGGCTGCAACCACAGACAGGCCGTGAATTCCGAATGCCCTGAATACTTTCAGATCTGCCTGCAGCCCCGCACCCCCGGTGGGATCAGAGCCTGCGATGGTCAGAACTGTTTTCATCCTTTTTCCTCAGCGCACGCTCAACTGTCCTGATCGCGCAGAACTCACCGCACATGCTGCACACATCCTGTTCCGAAGGGGGAACCTCGGAACGCAGCCTGCGGATTTTTTCGGGATCGAGGCTCAGTTCGATCTGCCCTTTCCAGTCGAGTTTTTTTCTGTACAGAGCCATGTTGCGGTCACGCTCCCGTGCCCCGGGAACGCCTTTGGCAATGTCTGCTGCATGCGCGGCAATTTTGGAAGCGATTAGGCCTTCCTTCACATCATTAAGATCCGGAAGCCTGACATGCTCTGCCGGTGTCACATAGCAGAGAAAATCAGCTCCTGCAGCCCCGGCAATTGCGCCTCCTATGGCTGCAGTGATATGGTCGTAACCAACGCCGATATCAGTGACCAGGGGCCCAAGAACATAAAAAGGGGCGCCTTTGCAAATCTCTTTCTGGATTTTAATGTTGAGTTCGATCTGGTTAAGCGGAACATGCCCCGGGCCTTCAATGATTACCTGCACTCCTGATTCAAGCGCCCGGTCCCTGAGTTCTCCGATAGTGAGCAGTTCCTCGATCTGGCTCCTGTCTGTTGCATCCTCAAGACATCCCGGCCGCAGACCATCTCCGAGACTGAGGGTAAGGTCGAATTTCCTTGAGACCTCGATGAGCCTGTCGAAATGCTCAAACAGGGGGTTTTCCCTGTCGTTATAAATCATCCATTCAAGCAGGAACGACCCGCCCCGGCTTACAATATCAAGGACCCTGCCTTCATCTCTCAGCCTTTCTACTGCTCTTCTTGTCAGCCCGGAGTGAACAGTGACGAAATCCACGCCTTCTTCCGCATGCCTCTCGATGGCATGGAAAAGGTCATCGACCGTCATCTTCGCGATTGTGCCATAGGTTTCGGCTGCTGCGACAGCCGCTTCATAAATGGGAACGGTTCCGACCGCAATGGGTGATTTCTGCATAAGAAGCCTTCTCATGTCCCGAATGGGGCCTCCGGTAGAAAGATCCATGACAGCATCTGCACCAAACTGAACGAGGAGATCGAGTTTCTTCAGCTCGTCATCAAAAGAAACCTTGTCTTTTGACGTGCCGATATTTGCGTTGACCTTGGTCCTGAGCCCTTTGCCGATACCGGTAGGTCTGATATCATGAAGTATGTTTCTCGGAATAACAGTCAGTCCTTCCGCAATGTCACCGGCGAGCCTTTCAGGGGCTATTCCTTCGGAGAGGGCTGCCTCTTTGATCTCGTCAGTAATGATGCCTTTTTTTGCTGTTTCGATTCTGGTCATTTCAGCACCTTCAGAAATTCTTTTGTTGTTTTCCTGATATCGGCTGATGTGAGGATTGCGGATATCAGGGCGATTCCGTCAGCCCCTGCATCTCTCACTTCTTCTGCCCTGTCAGGCGTAATCCCGCCGATCGCAAAAACCGGCAGGGATGTGCGGGATTTGATCTCACTGATGATCTCGGTTCCAAGGGGCTTCCCGTATTTTTCCTTGGATGCGGTTTTAAACACCGGTCCGAAAGTGATGAAATCTGCCCCGTCTCTCTCTGCGCCTTCGGCTTCATCGATGCGGTGAGTGGAGACCCCTATCAGGAGCCGGTCGCCTGCTATCTTTCTGGCAGCCCGGACAGGCATGCTGTGCTGACCGAGATGCACGCCATCAGCATCGACTGAAAGCGCGATGTCAACCCGGTCGTTAATAAACAGCCGTGCCCTGTATTCCCGTGTAAGGTCTCGTATCCAGACCGCCATGTCCAAGAGTTCTCTCCCTGACAAGTCCCTTTCCCGCAACTGGATACACCGAACACCTGCCTCGAGCGCGGTTTCGAGTGCAAAGTACATTGAGCACTGTGCGCTGAACAGTTTTCTGTTGGTAATAAGATACAGCCTGAAATCGAGGGGAGTATTTTTTGTCCTGAGCAGTTGAGGTGCCCTCTCGGCAATCCGATGCGCGGCTTCTGCTTTACTGCTATATGTCTTCACAGCATACCTTCAATGGGACTGCTCGCTGTAGCGTACAGCTTCCTGGGAATCCTGCCTGCTCTGTATGCAAGCCTCCCTGCAATGACCGCATGTTTCATCGCCTCTGCCATTGCGATCGGATCTTTTGCACCGGCTATTCCGGTGTTTATCAGTACCGCATCGCACCCGAGTTCCATGGCAACGGTTGCATCGGATGCGGTGCCGACACCTGCGTCAACGATTACCGGAGTATTCACGGTTTCCATGATTATCTTTATGTTGTATGGATTGCGGATGCCGAGACCTGAACCGATGGGAGCACCAAGGGGCATGACTGCTGCTGCGCCTGCATCCTCAAGCCTCTTTGCCATGATAGGGTCATCATTGGTATAGGGCAGAACGATGAAACCTTCGCGGACAAGAATCTCGGTGGCTTTCAGGAGCCCCCAGGTATCAGGGAATAGGGTTTTTTCATCTCCGATAACCTCAAGTTTAATGAGGTCAGAAATGCCGGCCTCTCTCGCAAGCCTTGCGTACCTGACAGCGTCGTCTACTGTATAGCATCCGGCGGTATTCGGCAGTATCTTGTATTTTTTCGGATCGAGATAGTCAAGGAGATTTTCTGTTTTCCTGTCCGTAATATTTACCCTCCTGACCGCTACCGTAACGACATCACTTCCCGAGGCCTCGACCGCTTTTTTTGTCTCCTCAAAGTCCCTGTACTTGCCTGTCCCTACCCAGAGCCGTGACCGGAATTCTATGCCTTTGATTATCAGCTTGTCATCCATGTGTTTGCTTCCTTTCTTTTTTCACCATATTCAGGTACATATAACATCATATCGCCTGAATTACTGATCGCGCAGCCTGTTTCAGCCACCTCCCACAAAATTGACGATCTCAACCTTATCCCCTTCATTGAGGCTGAATGTAGAATAGTCTGCTTTCTTTATGATCGAATAGTTCACCTCAACCGCAACACGCCCCGGTTCGATACCGAGCTCATGGAGAAGCCGTGCTATCGTTCCTGCGTCTGCTGATTCAAATATCTCACCGTTGACCGTAAGCCGCATAAAAACAAAAAACCGTATCCCCTGAAGGATACGGCATCCTTCCCATTCCCTACGCCGGCATTACCCGTCTCAGGTTCAAGGGGTCTTTCCTCATGCAAATCAGGAAACTCTCAGGCGTTTAAGCCTCCCCCAGGGTACTGAATTAAGTATAATTCAAGCGTCAGGGAATGTCAAACAACGATAATAATCGGTGAAAAAAACCATGAAAGTCCATAAGGGTTATCCGGCAGCAATAAGGTTGATTTTATGCGCGAGGCAGCCGGCGCCGAACCCGTTATCGATATTCATTACCGCGATTCCCGGGACGCAGGAATTGAGCATTGCAAAGAGTGCGGTCAGTCCCCCGAGATTGGTCCCGTAGCCAACAGAAGTAGGCACCGCAACAATAGGCTTGTCAACAAGCCCTCCCACAACAGAAGGAAGCGCGCCTTCCATCCCTGCAACAACGATAATGACCTTTGCCGAATCAAGCGATTTCCTTGCATCAATAAGCCGGTGAATCCCTGCGACTCCCACGTCGAACACGGTTTCGGTCCTGTTTCCGAGAAAAGACGAGGTTACCGCAGCTTCTTCCGCAACAGGGATATCCGATGTGCCTGCCGAGATGATGAGGATATGTCCCCTTTCTTCCCTGCTGCCATTGACTTCTATCACCCCTGATGAGGGATGAAACGATGCTTTTCTTATCTTCAGCATGCCGAAGATCTCTCGTGTGGCCTTCGTGATCAGCAATCTGCCGTTTTTTTTGTATATCGTCCGGGCAATCGCTGCCACGTCAGACGGTTTTTTCCCGGTTGCAAAGACCACTTCCGGTATCCCCTGCCTCAAATGCCTGTGATGGTCGATCTTCGCGATGGATATGTCTTCATACGGGAGATGCCTTAACCGGTCAAGCGCTTTCTCAGGGCTTATCTTCCCTGAACTGACCGAGTCGAGAAGTTTTCTGATTTTCCTGTTATCCATCGCGGGACCTGAAGTTATGCCCGGTAAGCAGTGCGGTTACCCATAAAACTCGGATTTCAGCGAGCGTTCAAGCAGATCCTTTGCAGCGAAAAACGGATCCTTTTCTTCATGAAGGACTTTGTAGATCTGCTCGATGATCGGCATTTCGACCCAGTATTTCAAGGACAATGCATACGCAGACTCTGCGGTCGCAACCCCTTCCGCAACGCTGTGTGTCTGGCTCAGGATTTCTCTGAGTTTCATGCCCTGACCGAGTTTCATCCCGACCGTGTAATTTCTCGAAAGAGGACTTGTACAGGTGAGCACAAGATCTCCGATCCCGCTGAGTCCCGAGAATGTCCTTTCCTTCGCTCCCATTGCCAGTCCCAGCCTCGTCATCTCGGCGAGCCCCCTCGTAATGAGGGATGCGCGGGCGTTGTTGCCAAACCCAAGACTGTCGGATATCCCCGCCGCAATCGCCATAACATTTTTCAGGGCGCCTCCTATTTCGACGCCGATGATATCATCATGGGTGTATACTCTGAAACTGTTTGTATTGAATATTTCCTGCAGAATGATGCCGGTATTGTTCTGATCTGTTGCCACCGTTACTGCGGTGGGTGATTTCTTTATCACCTCTTTTGCAAAACTCGGACCCGAGAGGACCGCAACGGGATGATCAGACAGCTCTTTCAGTATGGAGGAGACTGTGAGGAGAGTGCCCCGTTCGATACCCTTTGACACGCTGATGATGACCGACTCTTTGCCGATATTCTGCACAGCTTCCCTGAATACCGCACGTGTGTACTGGGCAGGAACCGCATTGATGATATAGCGGGATTTGTTCAGGGCGTCTTTCAGATTGCTCACAGCCCTGATTTCATCCGGCAGTCTGAAGTCCGGCAGGTAGAGACTGTTTACCCGTGTGGCATTGATTTCATCCGCAAGGCCTGTGTCGTGAGCCCAGAGCGTCACTTCATAGCCTTTATCTGCGAGAAGATACGCGAGTGTCGTTCCCCAGCTGCCGGCACCTATGACAGAGATATAGCTCATGACTTCACGTTGTGCTTTGTGCACGGAGCACCGCAAAGGGTGGCAGCCATATGCGGATTCCTGCTGAATGCCATATATTCTCCTGTATTCAGTTTTCTGTGATTTACCCTTGTTTTGATTTTTCTATTTTTGCCCATATATCCCTCAGTGTGACCGTCCGGTTGAATACAGGTCTGCCACCGGATGAATCCGGGTCAGCACAGAAATATCCGAGCCTCTCGAACTGGTAGCGGTTTCCGGCAACAGCATCCGCCAGCGATGGTTCGGCACGGCATCCCTGCAGCGCTACCAGGGATTCAGGATTCATTGCGGACTTGAAGTCCTGCCCTTCTTCCATATCATCCGGATCAGCCTTCACGAAAAGATGGTCATACAGGCGCACCTCTGCTTCCACGGCATGGGCTGCGGAAACCCAATGGAGAGTCGCCTTTACTTTCCTCCCGTCAGGTGCGTCTCCTCCGCGCGTGGACGGATCATAGATGCATCTCAGTTCACGTATCTCCCCTGTAACCTCGTCCTTTACCACGCTGACGCATTTGATGAAATATGCATACCGCAGTCTCACTTCGCGGCCGGGAGCGAGACGGAAAAACTGCTTTGGCGGATCTTCCCTGAAATCATCCTGTTCAATGTAGAGAATACGCGAAAACGGGACTTTGCGCGTACCCATCGCGGGATCCTCAGGATTGTTGATTGCATCGAGTTCCTCAACAAGCCCTTCCGGATAATTTTCGATGACCACTTTCAGAGGCCGGAGTACCGCCATTACACGCGGGACATGTTTATTCAGATCCTCGCGCAGGCAGTATTCAAGAAGCGCCACGTCAACAACGCTTTCCCGTTTGGCGACACCTATCCGTTCGCAGAAGTTCCTGATCGATGCGGGAGTGTATCCCCGCCTTCTCATTCCGGACAATGTGGGCATGCGGGGATCGTCCCATCCGTTTACATAACCGTGTCCCACAAGCTCGTTAAGCTTCCGCTTGCTTAATATGGTATAGCTGAGATTAAGCCGGGCAAACTCGATCTGCTTCGGGTGATAGACCTCAAGCTCAGTCAGAAACCAGTCGTACAGAGGCCGGTGGTCCTCAAATTCGAGTGTGCAGATCGAATGCGTGATCCCCTCGATCGAATCAGAAAAGCCGTGGGCGAAGTCGTACATGGGATATATGCACCATTGGTCGCCGGTCCTGTGGTGCCGGGCTTTAAGAATGCGGTAGAGTACAGGGTCCCTCATATTGATATTCCCGGACGTCATGTCGATTTTAGCCCTGAGGGTCCGTGTGCCGTCGTCGAATTCACCGGCTCTCATGCGCGCGAACAGATCGAGGTTTTCTTCTATCGGCCGATAGCGATAGGGGCTTTCCCTGCCGGGTTCCGTAAGTGTTCCCCGGTAGTCCCTCATTTGCTCTGGGGTCAGGTCGCAGACATATGCCCTGCCTTTTTTTATCAGCTGAACGGCATACTCATACAGTTGCTCGAAATAGTCGGATGCGTAATATATCCTTTCACCCCAGTCAAACCCCAGCCATCTGACATCCTCTATGATCGATTCGACATATTCCGCCTCTTCCTTTGTCGGATTGGTGTCATCGAATCTCAGGTTGCAGAGTCCCCCGAACTCTGCCGCGATCCCGAAGTTGAGGCAGATTGACTTTGCATGTCCGATATGCAGATACCCGTTCGGCTCGGGGGGAAAGCGGGTGTGTACCCTTCTGCCGTAGATGCCGGTTTCGAGGTCCTGTTTTACGATGTCCCTGATGAAATCAGAGGGTTGTGATATGTCCGGCGGGAGTGGATCTGTTTCTTTCTGATCCGTTGTTCCGTTGGCCTTTTTCATGTCCTGATGCGTATCTCCTTTATTGCTTTCTCGAGTCTCCGCAGGGTTTTTTCCTTGCCGAGTATCTCAAGGACTTCAAATATTCCGGGACTTTCTGTCCTGCCGGTCACCGCAACCCTCACAGGCTGCGCAATATTCCCGAGTTTCGTATCCAGCTTTTCCCCGGTTGACACGAACGCCTTTTCTATTTCCTGCGCGGTAAAATAATCCAGGGCCGCGAGAGATTCCCTTATCTGAACCAGATTCGCAAGATATTTCTCGTTCAGGAATTTTGTCCGGGCTTTTTCATTATACTCAATGTCATCCGCAATATAATACCTCAATGAATCTGCGAGTTCTGTCAACGTCTTTGCGCGTTCCCTGAGAGTATTCACCGCCCTTGAAAGCCATTGTGCCTCCATGTCCTGTCCCTCTTCGATAATGTGTTCTCTTATGAGGAACGGCGTTACAAGCGTTGACAGTTTTTCAGGTGAGGAATTCATTATATACTGGCTGTTGAGCCACAGGAGCTTTTCGGGATTGAATACCGCCGAGGATTTCCCGACATTTTCGAACGAGAAATGGCTGATCAGTTCTTCCCTTGAGAACACCTCCTGATCGCCGTAAGACCAGCCGAGCCGCACAAGATAATTGACGAGCGCATCCGGCAGATACCCCGAATCCCTGTACGCGATGACCGATGTCGCCCCATGCCGTTTGCTCAAACGTGCCTTATCAGATCCAAGGATCATCGGGAGATGCGCAAATGAAGGAATCCCGTAGCCGAGTGCCCTGTAGATATGGATCTGTTTCGGGGTATTGTTCAGATGGTCGTCCCCCCTAATGACATGGGTGATTTTCATGTCAACGTCATCGACGACCACCGTAAAATTGTAGGTAGGGGTACCATCAGACCGCATAATGATAAGATCGTCAAGATGGGTGTTTTCGAACACTGCCGTGCCCTTTATCATGTCTTCCACAACAGTCTCTCCCTCCTGCGGCATGCGGAAGCGGACCGCCGGGGTCCTCCCGGGCACCGGTTCCTGCAGGTGCCTGCACCGGCCGTCATATTTCGGCGACTGCCCCTGAGCCAGTGCATCCTGCCTTCTCTGTTCGAGTTCTTCCGGGGTGCAGTAACAGTGGTATGCGTTTCCCTCCTTCAGGAGCTTTTCACAATACAGGCGGTAGACATCAAACCGTTCAGTCTGTCTGTACGGGCCCTCATCCCAGTCGAGCGCAAGCCACTTCATCCCCTCAAGAATCGAATCGATGTATTCGTCGGTCGAGCGTGTCCTGTCCGTATCTTCGATTCTTATGATAAAAGTGCCTTTGTTATGCCGTGCAAAAAGCCAGTTGAAGAGGGCAGTCCTTGCCCCGCCCACATGAAGATGCCCTGTGGGACTTGGTGCAAAACGAACTCTCACGCTATTGAACACAGTTAATCCTCCGCCGTGTAACTGAGTATTACTGCTGCATAGATTATAATCGATACCCGTGCTGTTTTGCCGGCCCGGTGATATACGTGTGAAAGGACTAATCCCTGATTCTCTTTACCTCAAAGGTCAGTACATTTGCGGTTTTTTCTGTTGCCCTGAACCGCTCGTCTCCCCGGTAACCGACAACCCAGATGATATCCTCCCCGGATACCACGAGGGGAACCCTGTCACGCTCGTCTCTCGGGATTTTCATATCGACAAAAAAGTCCTGCAGCTTCTTCCTCTTCCCGAACCCTGCGGGGTAGAAAAAATCGCCGTTTTTTCTCGGCCTCGCTGTCAGGGGGAGGGCCAGTCTGTCGAGATCAAAGATGCCGAAAGACGACCAGAGCCCCTGACGGGCAGACATTTCCTGCACATCTTTTTCCGTGGAGGCATCAAGAAGGATGCCAGCCTCTTTCAGTATGGTTTCTCCCGGGATTGTCAGGGGATAGGTATCCAGTCTGGCAGGGGGTTCGGATGTCAGCACAAGCATCGAGTATTCCTTTATCGCCCTGATGCCTCCGGGCAGATAAAGCCTGTCACCGGGATTTCCATGCTTTATCATCTCAACCATGTCTTCGATATGGATGAAGCTTATGCCCCTCAGGCTCCTTGTTTCATCTACGGCCCTGCGCAGTACCCGCCTCATGATTGCCGTATCCATGATCTCGAATGGCGCAAGGAAAAGCTCAATTCGCGAGGCCGTCTTCCTGCTGATGAGTTTCATCAGTGTTTTGGTGACGATAATCTCAAAGTACCTCTCTTCATCCCTGAATATGGCAGCAGTTTTTGCAAGAGTGCTGATTATATCCTGATTGAATTCCCTGATGACGGGAAGGAGCGAGAGGCGTATTCTGTTCCGCAGGTAGTCGCTCCTGAGGTTCGAAGAGTCGATGACATACTCTATGCCCTGCTGGTCCAGAAATTCTTCCACCTCTTTCCTTTCGACGTCAATCAGCGGCCGGATGATGCTTTTCCGGACCGGGGGAATTCCCGCAAGTCCTGTCGGACCAGCTCCCCTCAGCAGGCGCATCAGGAGTGTCTCTGCCTGGTCATCTGCCGTGTGTCCCAGAGAGATTCTGTCTGCCCTGAGTTCATATGCGGTCTCATCGTATGTTGCATACCGCAGCTGCCGGGCGGCTTCCTGCATGTTGAGCCCCTGAGTTTTTGCGAATGATTTTACCTCGACGGATTTTGCAACAAACTGCAGGTTGAGCGAATCGCAGAGTTTTTTGCAGAACTCTCTCTCTTGCACTGTCTCACCCGGCCTTAAGCCGTGGTCAATGTATACCGCATGCAATGTGAGCTTGTACCGCTCCCTGAGGCCGTTCAGAATATGGAGCATGCATACAGAATCGGGACCGCCAGAAAGCCCTGCGAGGACGGTTTCTCCGCCTGAAAGCATGGAGAATTTCTTTATGGTCGCAGTGATCTTATTGGCGAGGGCCGGCATACGCACTGTTAACACCAGGTGTCGTTATGCAATTCTCTGAGGTATTCCTCCCACTCGATCGGGAGGAGATATTTTTTTTTGTTGTTGCATTCCTTGCAGGCGGGGACAACATTCCCTTTGGAGGATTTGCCTCCGCGGATTATCGGCACCACATGCTCCATGGTGAGTTCCCGGGGATGAAATTTTTTCCGGCAGAAATAGCATATCCCCCCGGCACATTTCCGTTTCCACCACTGCGTTTTCCTTAAACGCTGTGCCAGCAATTTTTCTTTCTTAATCTCTTCCTCGGTGACAGAGGAAATAAACGATCCCATGGAATCAGTCCTGCAACCCTGCATGAAGCATTTCTGATGAGGTCAGCTAAAAGAGTTTCCCCAGGTTGCCGAGCCCGGGCATCTGCAGTCCTCCCGTAAGTTTGGACATCTCGCTGTTCACCATCTCCTGAGCACGCCGCAGCGCCTCATTGACGGCTGCCATGACGAGATCCTGAAGCATTTCGAGATCCTCCGGATTGACCACGTCCTTTTCAATCTTTATCGAGACAATCTCGCCGGCCCCGCTTGCCACCACGCTTACCATGCCGCCGCCGGCAGTTGCCTCAACGGTTTTTTTCTTTGCCTCTTCCTGCATCTCTGCCATTTTAGCCTGAAGCTTTTGCGCCTCACGCATGATATCGCCGAGCATTTTCTTTGACATGTCATCCTCCGTTCACCCCTGACAATCCCACACAAAAAAGCAGGATTCACGGGGATACTCTATTTTGTTCCGTCTGTTATCGGTCCAACATCAACGATTCTGCCGTCGAAAAGATGGAGGACCTCTTTAATTACCGGATCAGCCATCGCCTCTTCCTTGAGATCCTTTTTCCTGATGGTTTTTTTGCCTTCTGTTTCAATACTCAGTGTGACCTGTGTCCCGATTTCTTCAGAGACAAGCTGTTCGATCCGTTTTTTATTTTTTTTCAGCGAATCGGAAAAAACTGCATATCCGCCGTTCAGCGTAAGCACCAGTTTGCTCCCCTGAAGGCTGCACCCTGCCATCGAAAGTTTTGAGGCAAGAGGCGGATCCATTTTTTTCACTACCCTTTCCCATATCTCATCGGTAAGGGATACGTGACATGGCGCATCAGTCGCTGTTGCGTTTGTGTCCCGGCCGGACAAGGGGATGTTCCCGGGTTGTTCAGCCTGCGCTGTCTCCCTGGTCACCGGCTCTTTTCCGGCAGGAGCTGGAGCTGCATCAGCCTTTTTTTTTGCCCCTGAGGGATCTCCGGGCGGCTTCCTTGTGCCTGACCCGGGTTGCAGATATTCATTCAGGTTTTCGAGTATCTCCTTGAGCGGTGTCATTTCCCTGAGAAAACTTGCCTTTAAAAGCAGCATTTCGAAGGCAAGACGTGACGACGAGGCGTTCCTGATGTCAACCTCTGCCCTCAGCAGTTCGGCAAGCAGCAGGGTCAGATGGTCTTCGGATGTCGTGGCAAGAATTTTCCGGATAGTGTCTATTTCCTCTGTGCCCAGATCCAGCACCTCATCCGGTTTCCTGACAATGCTGACCACCAGCATGTTCCTGAGGAACTGGATGAGTTCCCTTGTAAATGACCTGATATCGGTTCCTTTTTCTATGAGTTCGCCTGTAATGGTGATGATTTCCTCCCTTTTACCCTCAATGAGTGCCAGTGAGAGCTGAGCAAGAAGACTGAAGTCAGTAATGCCGAGCAGGTCCTTCACCTCTGTTTCGCTGATATCTGAAGAGAAGGAGATTATCTGGTCGAGTATTGTGAGTGAATCCCTGAGACTGCCGTCTGCGGCCCGGGCGACCATCTCGATAGCCGGACCGGTAATGGTTATTCCTTCGGATTCCGCGATTCTTTTCAGTCTTTCCTTAATCCGGGAGCTGTGTATCCTCCTGAAGGGAAGGTGCTGGCAGCGGGAAAGCACTGTCGACGGGATCTTGCGCGGCGCAGTTGTTGCCAGAACGAACACAACGTGAGGGGGAGGTTCCTCGAGGGTCTTCAGCAATGCATTGAATGCTGCATCTGACAGCATATGCGTTTCGTCAATAATATATACCTTGTACCTTCCTCCGGAAGGGACATATTTGACCCTCTCCCTGAGATCCCGTATATCATTTACACTGTTGTTTGAAGCCCCGTCGATCTCGATGACATCAACAGAAGAGCCGTCTGTAATTGAGGTGCAGAACGAGCATGCGCCGCACGGAGCAGATGTCGGGCCATCCTTGCAGTTCAGCGCCTTTGCGAGTATCCGTGCAGTTGAAGTCTTTCCGACTCCCCGTGGTCCGGAGAACAGGTATGCATGGGCGATTCTCCCCTGATCAATGGAATTTTTCAGGACACGCGTGATAGGTTCCTGACCAATGAGATCATCGAATACCTGGGGTCTCCATTTTCTTGCAAGGACCAAATAGCTCATATCTTCTCCCCTGTCCCTCTTCAGCCTGGGAACGGCTGTCTCCGGCACCCAGGAAAAATGCTTACCGCTGCTTCCTCCCGGATCTGACGGGATTCACATCCACCTGCTGCGAAGGGCCGTCCCCAGGCTGCAGAAAGACAGGATGGCGGAGAGAGTGGGAGTCGAACCCACGGTACGGGTTTAGCGTACACACGATTTCCAGTCGTGCTCCTTCGGCCTCTCGGACATCTCTCCATACACTTCAGTTATATGTCAATAGTACACAGTCAACAGTCAGAACGCGAATAAATAACAGGACACTGTCTGCAGTATCCCAAATCCAGCGGTAAGGAACTCACACGTCTGATACCCAGTTCATTGCGAGTTCCGAAAGCATTCGGGACGTGGCAATCTCACATGAGAAGGCAAGATTACTCCGATACACTCGCAATGCCCGTTCTTATCAGTGGATTTGAGCGTATCTAATACGTTAATGAAAAGGCTGCGATAAAATCAAGGCTGCGACGAAAGCTTTTTCCTGAGCAGATCGTTGACCATCTGGGGATTTGCCTTGCCTTTCATCAGTTTCATCACCTGGCCGACAAAGAAGCCTATCAGTTTTTCTTCTCCTGACTTAAACCTTTCTGCCTCTTTTGGATTTTTTGCAATCACATCGTCAACCGCCTTTTCTATCTCTCCCGTATCGCTTATCTGTACTAAACCCTTTTCTTTTACAATTGCGTCTGCAGTTATTTCCAATGCTGGTAGTTCCAACTTAGCTATTCCTATATTTTCAGCTGTTGTTCTATACATCTCATCTAAAACAGTTTTAGCCATTGTCCAGCTAATTATTTTATTTTCTATTAAGTTGAGTATGCCAACAAGCTGTTTAGGCTTTAAAGGACACTCTTCAATTGATTTATTTTCTGCATTTAATAGTCTTAATAGGTCACCCGTTATCAAATTAGAAACAGCTTTTGGTTGACCTCCGAGTTTCACTGTCTCTTCAAACAAATCTGCAAGTGGTTTTTCTGATATAAGGAAATCAGTATCGTATTCAGAAAGACCATAAAATGAGACAAAGCGCGCTCTTTTTACATCCGGGAGTTCGGGGAGGGCCGACCTTATCTCCTCGATCCATTGCTGATTTACCGTAATAGGGACAAGATCGGGTTCGGGAAAGTACCGGTAATCATGCGCTTCTTCCTTTCCGCGCATCGATTCCGTGATACCTCTCGCCGAGTCCCACAGCCTTGTTTCCTGCAAGATCCTGCCGCCGCTGTCCAGAACCTTTATCTGTCGTTTGATTTCATAGTCAAGCGCCTTTTCCACAAACCTGAACGAATTGATGTTCTTGATCTCTGCCTTCACTCCCAGCTCTTTCTGACCGGCCGGGCGGAGGGATATATTTGCGTCACACCGCAGCGAACCCTGCTCCATATTTCCGTCGCAAACCCCAAGGTACCTGAGGATGGCCCTGAGTTTTTTCATGTATTCGACAGCTTCCAGAGGACTCCTGATATCAGGCTCGGACACGATTTCCATCAGGGGAACCCCGGCCCTGTTCAGATCGACAAAGCTGTAATTGCCGGCGCCTTCATGAATGTTTTTTCCTGCATCCTCTTCCATATGAATCCGCGTGATGCCGATTCTCCTGGATTTCCCGTCTGCGATTATTTTGACATGCCCGTCCTCACAAATCGGCAACTCGTACTGGCTTATCTGATATCCTTTCGGAAGGTCGGGATAAAAGTAATTCTTCCTCGCGAACCTGCTGTACGGCGATATTCTGCAGTGTGTGGCAAGTCCGGTCCTGATCGCGAATTCAAGCGCCTTTCTGTTCAGCACGGGAAGCACGCCCGGCATCCCGATGCATACAGGGCAGGTCTGGGTATTCGGCCCGGCGCCGAATGCAGTAGGACATCCGCAGAAGATTTTGGTGGCGGTGAGCATCTGCGCATGCACTTCGAGGCCGATTATTGTTTCATATTTCATAGGGAAGGCTTTCTCCTGTGCCAGACGGTGCTCTGCTCATAGGCAAAGGCAAGCTTTATGATGGACTCCTCGTCAAAATGCTTCCCGATAAACTGGAGCCCTACCGGCAGATTGTCTGAGGTGAATCCGCACGGAATGGAGATGGCGGGTACCCCCGCAAGATTCACCGATATCGTGAAAATGTCGGACAGGTACATCTGGAGGGGGTCAGAGGTCTTTTCGCCGATTCTGAATGCAGCGGTAGGGGTTGTCGGGGTCACGATTGCATCGACATCCCTGAAGACAGCCCCGAAATCATCTTTTATGCGCGTCCTCACCTGCTGCGCCTTCCTGTAATAGGCGTCATAATATCCTGATGACAGTGCGTATGTGCCGAGCATTATCCTTCTTTTTACCTCTGCGCCGAAACCCTCTGCCCTTGTATTCATGTACATCTCCATGAGGTCTTTCCCTTCAGACCGGAGACCGTATTTTACCCCGTCGTAGCGTGCAAGATTCGATGAAGCCTCTGACATCGCAAGGACGTAATACGTTGCCACGGCATATCCGGTATGCGGCAATGATACCTTCACGGGAACAGCCCCGAGCGATTCGAGCTGCTTTACCGCTTCCCTGACAGCTTCTTCAACTTCCCTGTCCATCCCGTCAATAAAATATTCTTCAGGTATCCCGATCTTCATTCCCCTGATATCCTTTCCGAGGACTGCGGTAAAATCCGGGACCGGGACGGGAGCAGACGTTGAGTCACAGGGGTCATGACCGGAGATGATGTTCATTAACACCGCTGAATCCCTGACATTCTTTGTAATCGGGCCGATCTGGTCGAGTGAGGATGCAAAGGCAACGAGACCATACCGTGAAACGCGTCCATAGGTCGGTTTCATGCCGACAACCCCGCATAGCGCTGCAGGCTGCCTGATCGATCCACCTGTATCCGATCCGAGTGCCGCGATGCATTCGTCAGCTGCGACTGCTGCCGCAGAACCGCCGCTCGACCCTCCCGGAATCCTCTCAGGGTCCCACGGGTTCTTTGTCACATGCAGACCGGAATTTTCTGTTGATGAGCCCATCGCGAACTCATCCATGTTCGTCTTCCCGATCAGGATGTACCCTTCCCCGGCAAGCCGTGATGTTGCCGTGCTTTCGTAGGGAGGGACAAACGTATGCAGTATTTTCGATGCGCATGTTGTTGGTATGCCTTTTGTACACATGTTGTCTTTGATGGCAAGGGGAATGCCTGTCAGCTGTTTGCTGTTCAGTGCCCCGGACTGAATCGCGTCCTGGGCTTTTTGTGCCGTTTCCATCGCTTTTTCTCTTGTGAGGGTAACGAACGCACGGACCCGGTCTTCAACAGTATCGATTCTCCTGTAGACGGAAGCAACAATATCGGGAACCGATATTTCCTTCCTGTCGAGCAGATCCTTCAGTTCAGTGATAGTAAGTGTGCACGCCTCATGCATACCTGTCTTCCTTGAAAGGTTATTTTTGATCTTGCTATTATAGTGCATATGGTATGCCAATGTGTATTTACGTTGCTGCAGAATGTCTGCAGCAACTTATGAAGAAGTCATTCCATGCATACTGAACAGCCTTCAGTCTCGATTATCGTAAGGATAAAACACAGTCCGAAACTCCTTCAAAGGGCCTTAAAAAGTATTGCGGCACAGACGTTCAGGAAGATAGAGGTCGTGCTTGTTGATGACGGGTCCTTTATGCTTGCTGAGGATGAGATGCAGGGGATCCTTGGGCATATTCCGCTCAGCCGTGTCAGATGTGAAAAGGACACCGGGAACACTCATTCGGGGAATACCGGTATCCGGCGTGCCAGAGGGAAATACATCGGTTTCCTTGATGATAAAGACGCGTTATACCCTGAACATGTTGAAGTGCTGAGAAACCTTCTGGCCGGCAGTGATTACAAGGTAGTCTATGCAAACTGCGAGGCGGTATCTCTCTCGTGCGTTCCCGGTACAGATGCGTTTGATGAGATATCCGAGGGGAGCCAGGGAATGTGGGGGCCTTCATCCGATGTGAGACTGTTTGAGGATGCGGTTCCATTGTCATCGATACTCTTTGACAATGATATTCTCAGGAGCAGCGGCGGGTTCGATGCAACGCTCGGAATGTTCGAAGACTGGGACCTGATTATCCGCATTTTTTCCCTGACGCCTTTCTATCATGTAGCGGCAGTCACTTCCAGATATACGCGGGAGATCAGGGATTGCGGGCTTCCCGCGACAGATCCGGACCAGCTCAGGTCCGCGTATATCAGGGTGCTGGAGAAGCATACAGAGAAGATCACGCCGCACACAATATATTCTTATCTGACGTGCAAGGAAGAGTTCAGGCGTGAACAGGAGAGGCTCATCAGAAGCCTTGAGGACGAGCTGTTACGGCAGAAGAAATATCTCGGCCATGCAGGAAGTGCACCGGCGGATTCCGGACCTCCCGGTGATCAGATGTCTGCTGTCGGACACCTCACCGATATCAGGAAGCAGCTGGATGAAAAAAACAGCTATATTGAAGAGATCCACCGGAGCCTCGGATGGAAGATGCTGATGTTTTACCGGCAGAAAATAAAGACTTTTGTGGCTCCTGAAGGGACAAAGCGGCAGAAATTCTACCGTCTTGCGCTTGCCAGCATGCCCCTGCTCAGGGAAAAGGGGGCCCCCTTTGTCTTCAGAAAAGCGAAGAACGTGCTGCGCCGGCTGAGGGCTGAAAAAAATATAGAAAAGGAACAGTACCATATCCCCGCGATTCATGATGAAATACCCGGCACGGCAGATGTCAGGGTATCTGTGGTGATTCCGACAAGAAATGCAGGCAGAGACTTCCGTTATACCCTCGAAAAAATATCGGGGCAGAAAGGCATCAGGGAGATTGAACTGATCATCGTCGACTCAGGCTCTGAGGACGGCACCCTTGCGCTGGCAGAGAGGTATGGCGCACGTGTCTTTTCGGTGAACCCGTTTGACTTCAATCACGGGGCTACCAGGAATTTCGGAGCTGAAAAAGCGTCGGGGGATTTTCTGGTATTCATGTCGCAGGATGCGATACCGATTGGTGACCTCTGCCTTTTCAATCTGATCAGCAAAATGCATCAGGACATGGGGATCGCCGCCGCGACCTTAAAACAGGTCCCGAGAAGCGACGCAGATCTGTTTTCATGCTGGCAGCTCTGGTTTTATAACGACAGGCTGCTCAG
The DNA here is from genome assembly GCA_040754395.1 of Nitrospirota bacterium. NCBI lineage: Bacteria > Pseudomonadati > Nitrospirota > Nitrospirota bacterium. The sequence goes on from JBFMCL010000015.1 coordinate 19,363, forward strand.
ATATTCGGAAGACTTTGTTGCGGCCCTGAACACCGCATATCCTGAAGGCGTTTCCCCCGAAGAGAAAAGGAGACTCATGCAGATAGACAATGTCTTTTCCTGTTTCCGGAGAGAGGTGTTCAACAGGTTCAGATTCAGGGAGATTGCATATGCAGAGGATCTGGACCTCGGCAGGAGACTGATCGAAGGCGGGCATAAAATACTGTTCATGATTTCATCGGGCGTGATCCATTCCCACAACAGGCCTGCTGAATATTTTTTCAGGAGAGGATATATTGACACAAGGACACTGCTTCAGCTTCTCCGCCATGAACCGATCAATTGGGAAAATGTCGGGATTACCTCGGTCGAGCAGATGCTGGCATATCTCTATTCACTGTACAAGAGGGTGAACTACTCGATGGAGGAATTTGCATTTTCCTCCGGGGACGGATATCCGCTTGACCAGTTGATATCAGCAATCAAAAGCCAGATTCAGGATACCCGGAATCCCCTCGTTCTTCGCGGAGAACCGGGGATCGACAGGCTTTTCACAAGATTCTTCTCGGGGAGTTTCCATCAGAACGGAAAAAGCATGCCGGCAGGGGATGATATCCTTATGCATCAGTATTTCATGTTTCTGGACAGTTTCTCTGAATATCTCACCGGAAGCAATATGCGAGTTGTTCCGGGAAACATGAAAAAGGAACTGATCGAGACATTGTATAAACTCTTTGCCTGGACATCCGGTGCAACTATCGGGAATTTCATCGCCTTTTCGGAAAGCAGGGGGGAGTCCTACCGGAACTCCTATGTGGAAACGATACTGGGGAACTGAGCATGAACATACTTTATGTAGTCAATGATTTCTTCCCGATGTATTACGGAGGCGTTGAAAGATATGTCCTGAATATCAGCAAACAGATGCAGAAATCAGGACATGCCGTAAAAGTCCTCACCTACGGGATGGATGACAGAACCCGGGGATACGCCTCGAAAGGGAAGATACTGCATAAACAGTATACATATGAAAATATCCCGGTGATATCAGTCAGACATCCGGATATCCCTCCTGATATCGGATTCAGAATCGGTGACGACATGATTGAACATGACCTCTTCGGGATCATTCAGCAGGAAAACGCGGACGTCATTCATGTTGCCCATCCCATGAAACTGAATCCGGTGGTCAATATCGCTTCAGAGCTGCATATCCCGTCAGTGCTGACGCTGACTGATTTCTGGCTCCTCTGCCCAAGGGGGAGGTTTTTCAAGCCGGACTATTCCGCCTGCAATTCCCCCATGAACGGCGTGAAATGCATCAGGGAATGCGGGATAGACTCCTCGGTCACCGAGCGGTACAAAAAGGCCGGGGAGATATTCCGGAAGGCTGCAAAAATAATCGCCCCTTCACGGTTCATTATCAGGGTTTTTGAAAACAACGGCTGGGACAAGGAGATCGCCCTGGTCAGGCATGGTTTTGCGCATGGCTGTGCTCGGGAAGCTGCAAAGAAACGCACGCGTGAAAACGGGTCCGTTGTGTTCGGGTATACAGGGCTGATCACAAAATTCAAGGGGCTTGACCTTCTGGTCGAATCGTTCCGGAACATCAGGAACAGGAACATCTCTTTGTATATCTACGGGGATATTTATCAGGAATGGGTGTGGGAACGGACTTTTTACGAGGATCTGGTGCAATCCGCTCAGGGGGACAGCCGGGTAAGGTTTATGGGGAGATATACCCATAACGACCTGCCGGAAATATTCAGTACGATAGATATCAACGTAATCCCGTCCACCACACTCGAAAGCTACGGGCTTGTCGTTACCGAAAGCATCTCGTACAATGTCCCGGTAATCGTCTCTGATATTGTGGGAAGCGCATATGAATATGTGTCAGACGGCCTGAACGGATTCATTTTCCCTGTGAATTCTCCCGGGCAGCTCGGGCAGATCATGCAGCGCATTGCAGATAATCCGCGGCTGATCGATTCATTGCGGGATAATATTGTGCTTCCGCCCCGGATCGAAGAGGAGGCCTTCATGCTTGAAGGTATTTACAAGGAATTGGTCCGTTGATTCATTACGCAGGATTATGCCACAGATATCAATTATAATCAGGACAAAGAATGAAGAGGATTCCGTCGGGATGACCCTGCAGGGCATTTTCCGTCAAAAGGGAGACCTTTCTCCCGAGGTGCTCGTCATAGACTCGGGTTCTACGGACAGGACGCTTGAAATCGCGGGCACCTATCCGGTAAAGATCATCACCATCCCACCTTCAGATTTCACTTACGGGCATGCGCTCAACCGGGGCATCAGGGAATCTTCAGGGAAGATTGCCTGTCTTCTTTCCGCGCATTCCGTTCCCGAGGGAACAGAATGGCTTGCTGAACTGGTGAAGCCGATAACAGGTGGAACTGCCCATGCCACGTATGGCAGGCAGATTCCTGTGAAGGGGGTAAATCCTTTTGAGGAAGTATCCCTCAGCAGGCATTTCCCTGAGACCGAACGTGCTGCGGGCAGGGTGCCGTTCTCGAATGCAAACTGTGCCTTTCTCCGGCAGATGTGGGAGAAGGTGCAGTTCGATGAGAAACTGACGAGCTGGGAGGATTACCTCTGGTATATTCTCCTGAAAGATTCCTATACGTTCAGGTACTGTCCGAGGGCGGCTGTTTCCCATTCGCATCCTTTCTCTGTCAGGGATATTGTGCAAAGAAGGTATAATGACGGCATGGCATTCAGGATGATAAAGGATACCTACGGGATAGATGTCGTGGAAGACCTGTATCCGGGCATGACCGCCAAACTCAGGATGTTTCTCTCAGACATGGCAAGTCATGCAGTTTTTTTCAGTAAGAAGGGGTACAAAAAATATATTCTATTGATACCCGTTGTGAGGATATGCGCATATTTTACTTATTGGAGGGGCTTCAGATCGGCAGGATGAAAAATCCGGACAACTTCAGGATGCAGAGATAATGCAGCAGGAAAACCTTCTGGTTTCCATCATAGTAAGGACAAAGGACCGGCCGGCACTGCTCAGGCGGGCACTGAAGAGCATCGCTGCGCAGACATACCGTCCGATAGAGGTTGTCCTTGTGAACGACGGCGGATGCGATCTCGATGTCGAAGAACTGGGGCGAATCCTCGGCAATGCTTCGCTGAACTATATCAGGCTCCGCGAGAACAGGGGAAGGGCGCGTGCAGGGAATACGGGCATCGAAAACGCCCGGGGAGACTATATAGGCTTCCTGGACGACGACGACGAATTCTACCCGGAACATATTTCGACACTCATGTCTTTTCTGAAAGACAGCGAGTATCGTATTGCGTATACGGATTCACTCATGGTGTACGCAAGATATCACGACTCTACCGGTGAGATGGAGGTGATGCGGAAGGAAGTAATGTTCTCTCACGATTTTGATTTTGACCTCCTTGTCTTTGAAAATTATATCCCCCTGCTGTGCCTGCTGTTTGCGCGTGAGACTGTCCTGAGCGTGTCTGGTTTCGATGAATCGTTCGATCTCTATGAGGATTGGGACATGCTTATTCGGTTGGGGGAGATTCAGCCCTTTCATCATATCAGGAAGACAACAGCAGAATACAGCCAGTGGAGTCTGACGTCCCAGATATCACAGTGGAACATGGATTCGGATCTCCTGAAACAGGCCTGTCTCAGGGTCCTGAACAAGCATCTTCACAAATTCACTGCATTGAGGATTCATGATCATCTCTCAAGGAGCCTCGTCGTGAAAAAGCTCGAGCAGAGGATCAACCAGTTACGCGAAACAGAAAAAGAGGGGCAAAGGCTTGAGGAGTTGCTGCAGGCAAAGGAACAGCTTGTCAGCGAGATAATGAATACCAGAGGCTGGAGGCTGTTGCAGCACTACAGGCATATCAGGGATGGGTTCCGTGCCCTGTATTCCGGGAAGACGCAGGGAAATCTCCTGCTGAAAGGGCTGAAAACCCTGAAAACGCAGGGACTGAAAGCACTGGTGTTCAAGATGAACAAGAAACTGCTCTTCTCCCAGTCGATAAAACAGCCGAATCCGGTCGATTTCTCTTCCCTGCCGGTCCGCAGTGTTTCCGGGTCCGATATCGTACACCCGCTTGAGTCAAGGATATCAGTCATCATTCCTACGAAAAATGCAGGCAGGGACTTTGAATATATTCTCCAGAAAATATCCCGGCAGGAGGGAATCAGGGAGATAGAACTTCTTATCATTGACTCAGGTTCCGGGGACGGGACTGTAGACATCGCGAAAAAATATACTGAACACGTCTTTCAGGTCAGCCCTGATGAGTTCCACCATGCGAAGACCCGCAATTTCGGCGCTGAGATGGCAACAGGCGAATTCCTCGTATTTACCGTGCAGGATGCCATTCCTGCAGGGGCACAGTGGCTGTATAAACTTGTCTCTCCTTTGTCCGCTGGAGAGGCATCTGCGGTTTCTGCGCGGCAGATTCCACGCTCGGACGCGGACCTCTTTGCAGGCTGGTCATACTGGGACCACGACCTCCGGTATCTTGGAAATGACCGTGAAAGAATCTCTCAGGTTACACCTGAAGCATTCCTGAAACTCTCTCTTCAGGAGAAAAGATCGCTCGCCTGTCTGGATAATGTATGTTTGGGGATTGCGAAAAAAACATTTGATACATATCGGTTCCGTGCCGGGTATGCGGAAGATTTTGAACTCGGCATGCGGATGATCAGCGAAGGGCACCCTCTCATGTTTCAGTCATCGAATGCGGTCATCCATTCCCACAGCAGGCCGCCTGTCTATTATTTCAGGCGAAGCTGTGCAGATACGCTCATCATGGCGGACATTCTGCAGACAGAGCATGAGGAGATCGATGAAGAATCAGTTACGGGGGCGATCAGCTATTGCTATGCAATACTGAAAGCGGCTATCGACGAATTACACAGAGACCGGAATCTTCCGACCAATCCCGAGAAACTGGTTCATGTCCTGCTGAATCTCCTCTATGACAAGATGACCTGGTTCAATCCTTCATGGCAGAACATCTGTGGAGATCAGCTTCTTGATGAATATTTCAGAAATATCAGGCCTGGATCAAGGAAAGAGATCGTGTCTGAACTGTATTCAGAAATGGCGGGCAAGCTGTACCGCTTCTCTCAATTCATGAGGGCGTATGCAGACATTCAGCCTTTCGGGGAAGACTTCACTGCCTGTCTTTACAAGATATTCAGTGTTACAGCCGGAAATTTTCTCGGCAGACATTCTCAGATACAGAGCAAATCCCTCTGCGGGGGTATTTAAATGAGGATACTTCTTGGTGTGCACCAGTTCTTCCCAAAATATTACGCAGGTACGGAACGATATGTGCTGAATCTCGCACGGCAGTTCCAGAGGTTTGGCCACCAGGTAAAGGTTCTGACTTATGCGTTCAACGAAGACGGGCACTTCCAGAAAGGCTATTCCCCGAAGATGTACAGGAAGGAATATTCATACCAGGGAGTACCTGTTGTCGCGTTAAAGCATGCGCATCAGCCGGATGACCACAGTTTTCTTTTCAATTTTTTCGATGACGAGATATACAGGGAAGTGAAGATGATGCTCGAACGCGATGATCCCTATGATATCTTCCATTGTGCCCATCCGTTCCGTATCGCTTCTTCTGTCCCCGCTGCCAGGGAGACAGGGTGCAAGGTTGTTGCCATGATTACGGATTATTTCCTGATGTGTCCGCACGGAATCATGCTCCGTCTCGACAACACCCTCTGCACCGGTCCGGAAGAAGGAAGGAATTGCAGAAAATACTGTTTCAGCAGGGTGACTGCACACACCTGGCAGAAAAGGATGGCCCAGGCCCGTGATGTGGTAAGTCTCTGTGATTGCATGCTTTCGCCTTCCCGTTTTCTCATCGGGCTTTTTGACTATTCCGGTGTCATCCCTGCCAGCCACTTTGCTCTGTCGCGGCACGGGTTTGACTATGCACTGAAGCAAAACTGGGTGTTAAAGGAACCGGGAAAGACGATTACCTTCGGCTACATCGGTACGATACAGTATCATAAAGGGGTACATATCATGCTTGAAGGTTTCAGCAAGTGCAGTGCACCACAGATCAGGCTGCAGGTCTGGGGCGGTTGTTACGGAGATGAAGGCTACCAGAAACGAATCACGAAAATGGCGAAAAAGGACCCGCGCATCGAAATCAAGGGCCCTTACGACTATGAACGGATCGGAGAAACGCTCAGGGAAATCGACGCTGTTGTTGTTCCCTCCATATGGTATGAGAACGCGCCGCTTACCATTCTCTCAGGGCTTGCCTTCGGTATCCCGGTAATCACCTCTGACATCGGGGGAATGCGCGAGATGGTTGAGGATGGCAAGAACGGATTTATCTTTAGGGTTGGCAGCCCTGACAGCCTCGCAGAAAAAATGAAGCTGATTGCGGAAGAGCCCGGGGTCCTCTCCTCAATACGAAAAACCGCCGGTTTCCCGATCCGGATTGAAGAAGAAGCGCTGAATGCTGAGATGGTGTTCAGGGGGCTGCTGCAGTGACAGATATCCGTAATCCCTCACTGTCGGTCGTGATCCGTACAAAAAATGAAGAGAAACATATCGGCGAAGTTCTCGCACGTTTGGGCGAGCAGGTCTATGAAGGCCGTACAGAAGTAGTACTCGTGGATTCTGGTTCCTCTGACGAAACCGTGACTGTTGCAGACCGTTTTGGCTGCCGAATCATACATATGAAACCCCGGGAGTTTTCTTTCGGCCGTGCATTGAACAGGGGGATCATGCAGGCAGCGGGAGAAATTATTATCTTCCTCAGCGGCCATTCTGTTCCTGCAGGAAAAGACTACTTCAGTAAGATGGTAAAACCTTTTGCGGATCCTGAGATGGCAGCGACATTCGGCAGGGATATCCCCTGGCCCGATGCCTGTCCTTCGCAGGCGAGGGACATTCTCAACCACTTTCCAGACTCTGACCTTGAGGGAAGCAAATTCTCGAATGCGAATGCAGCGGTGAGAAGGAAAATATGGGAGCAGGTACCCTTCGACGAACAGCTGACTGCGTGTGAAGATCTGCTCTGGGCACAAAAAGTGATGGGTCTCGGGTACAGGATTACATATGTTCCCGGGGCAAGTGTCTATCATTCACATACTGCATCACCTTACTATATCTTCAGGCGATATCTCAGGGAAAGGAGTTCGGTCAGGAAGATACTCGATCTTCCGGGCCTTGCGATCAAAGACATTCTGAAGAACAGCTTCTGGCATATCAAATGCGATTTCCGGTTCGTAAGGGAAAGATCTTATGGGTTCCGCTGGTATTTCCACATACCGCTCTACAGGCTGTCCCAGGAGATCGGGCTCTATATAGGAAGCAGACGCGCAGAGCAGGGGAGGGGGTCGGTTGGATAGCACGCGCAAGAAAATCCTGATGGTCATTCATTGTTTCCTTCCCGAATGTGTGGGAGGTACGGAGTTTTACACCTATAATCTGTCCAGGGAACTGAAAGCGCGGGGATTTGACGTATGCATCCTTACTGCGTTTGACGACGGCAAAGCCGGGAGGTACGAGCTGCAAAAAACAGAATTTGAGGAATTAAAGGTCATTAGGGTGATGAATTCCCCTTACCTTGCAAAGACTTTTCTCGATTATTTCATAGATCCTAACATCGATAGTATTTTCAGGAGGATACTGAGTGAGGAAAAGCCCGATATTATCCATTTCCAGCATATTCCCTATCTCTCCGGCAATCTGCCCGAAATAGCTCATCAGATGGGTGTCCCCGGCGTGTTTACCCTGCACGATTACTGGTACATGTGTTACAGAAGCCAGCTGATACGTCCGGGCCTCGGTACGTGTCCTGGTCCGTCGGGAGGACTGTTTTGCGCCTCTTGCCTCGATGCCGCGCCGAACGGCGCCGCCCCGGACTTCCGGTTACCGCTTCTGCAGAGGGTCCTTGAATGGCCAATGGTGAGGAAACTGAACCTGAAGGATAAAATCCCTCCTGACATGAAGGCAAAACTGAAAAAACTCCTGCTGCGGCAGACCCCTTCTGTTACGCACGAAACAATCCAGAATCCTTACATTGTGACTATCCTTGAAAACAAATACCGCCTCGATTTCTTTAAGAGGCAGCTTGTATTCCCGGATTTTGTGTTAAGCCCTTCTGTCCACCTGAAAAGAAGGTATGAGAGCGAGGGGTTCAGGGAGATTGTGCATCTGCCACTCGGGTTCTACCGCGTGAAAAAGGTGGAGATTCTCCCTTTCGCCGGAAAGCTCAGAATTGCCTATCTCGGGAATCTCATGCCGTTCAAGGGGCCGGACGTGATACTCCGGGAACTTTCGGGACTCGAAGGGGAAAAACAGAAAATGCTCGAACTCAATTTCCACGGCAGAATGAACGATAAGGAGTATTTCAAAAGCATAGAGGAACTGGCAGACAGATTTCCGCAGGGTGTCGTAACCTTCCATGGGGGATACAGAAGTGATACGGATCTGCATGGAATTTTTTCACACAATCACCTTGTCATTTTTCCCTCTCTCTGGGAGGAAAACTACCCGCTGGTGGTGAGAGAGGCGTTGCTGCACGGGGTTCCTGTCATTGGTTCGAAGCTCGGAGGGGTGCCCGAGGCGATCGAAGAGGGCATCAACGGGTTTGTCTTTGATCCCTATAAGGAAGGAGATCTCCGAGAAAAAATCTCCGTTATCCTCGGAAATCCCGGCATGATTGAAACACTCACCAGAGGGGCGAGAGATACAAGGATCGAGAGCATGGAAGATCATGTGGAGAAGATGCTCGGGATTTATGTAAAGCTTATATCATCGTAAATAGGGAGTCTTTCTCTTTTATTGCGTAGGGGAGTTTCTTGATGGCGAATGAGGAATCAGTCGTGAAGAGAGTAATGAAGTATTTCAGGAAGACTGTGCCCGGGTCTACTTTAGAAGATATTGGCGAAGAAATAACAGACGAGCAAAGGGCCATATGGGAAAGAAGCCAGGAATTCGAATTCAACTTTTGGGTAAACCAGTGGACAACCACACATGCTCAGCGAGACGGACAACAGTTAAGTATTGAAGAAATTATATCCGCACGGCAGAAAGCGGGAATTTGGTTGCTGCAGAACTTTCATATCCCAATTTCAGATGACTTGACCAGCGAGATATTCGCCGGGACTGTCCTTGAAGTTGGTTGTGGACCGATCGGATTCTTTGAACAGTTCCCCGCGGTCAAGGTGCTTGGAATAGATCCTTTAATGGGACAGTTCGCTGCGCACCTTTACTATTCTGTACTCGGAGCCCGGAATAACTATCTGTATGATGAAACTCATATAAAGGAGCTGAGAGATAATGAATTTGATTGGATTGTATGTTCAAATGTGCTAGATCATACCGAGAACTATAAGTTTATGTTACGAGAGATGATAAGAGTCGCAGATAAGAGAGGAGTGATTCTTCTTGTAACGGATTGCCGAAACAAAGGTGAGCTTGGTCATGCACAAGCTTTTAGTGCTGGCCAGATACTTGATTATGTAGTAAGGCATGGATTTTTTGTTGAATTCTGCAAAATTGTTTATCCATTGCATGCCGGGGAAGATGCTGTTAGTCTGTTTGCAAAAATTAGACAAAGAAATTAATCGGGAACTTTTGACATAAAAAAATATATTATGTTAAGGAAAGTTCTTTATACATTGTTTCCTGACAAAATCTTAAGAATCCTTATGACGCATGAAATAGACAATTCTTGTCTTGTAAAGTAACGATTGCATATCGCTTCTCTCCTCACAAGGCATTACTTAAGAAAGCGATTAATTCAGGCATTTAATGAATAGACGGTGGAAGTACTAAAGAATTAAGATAAAGAAATTATGCAAAAAGACAATCCCCTTGTTTCCATCATAGTCAGAACCAAAGACAGGCCGGTGCTTCTGAAACGCGCGATATCAAGCATCGCGCATCAGACATACAGGCCGGTTGAGGTAGTGCTGGTCAACGACGGCGGATGCGATCTCGATATAACTGAGCTGAAGTACCTCCTTGGCGATATCGCACTGAACTATGTGAGGCTGGAAGAAAATACCGGCAGGTCTCATGCTGCCAATGTGGGCATAGAGAACGCACATGGTGCACATATCGGATTCCTCGATGATGACGACGAGCTTTATCCGGAGCATATCAGGGTGCTGATCGACACGCTTGCAGATGACGAACTGAAGATCGCCTATACCGACGCCGAGATGGTCTTCACCTCGCTTGAAGACGACAGGATAGTCGAAGTATTCAAGTATGTCTACTATTCGCACGACTTCTCGCCCTCTGCGCTGCTCCTGCAAAATTATATCCCATTAATGTGCCTTCTCTTCCCGAGGGAAGTGTTTAGTGAGATAAGGTTTGATGAGACGTTTGACATCTTTGAAGACTGGGTCTTCCTGGCAGATCTTTCGCGAAAATACTGGTTCAGGCATATCCCAAAGGCGACTGCAAAATATATCCAGTGGAGCGACGATTCACAGATCAACAGAAGGGCACTGTCGGAGGATTTCAGCCGGGATGCGTATATCAGGGTTCTTGACCGGAACTTTCAGCAGATTTCCTCTGAAGCAATCTATACCTACTGCGTGCATAATGCAACAGAGCGACAGAAATGCCTTGATGCGCTTATCCGGAAGGAAGCAGACTATTTCAGGGCAAAGATGGAACTTACCGATGAACTCATGAAGCTGAAGTCCGAAAAAATAAAGCTTGAACTCCGGATACAGAATCTTGTGCGTGATATAAAGCAGGCAGAGGCAGAGAAAACACATGCCCTGAAGGAACTGGCCGGGGCCAGGGACCGTCTCGGGGAAATATCCGGGAGCCTTAGCTGGAAGATGATCGAGCGTTATAGACGCCTCAAGGAAAGGATTGCTCCCTTCGGCACCATGAGAAGAGGAGCCTACGACCTGCTGCTCAAGAGCGTGAAGGTGCTCAGGACTGAAGGCATCCCCGGCTTTTTGATGCGCGCGGGAAGAAAAAACCGCAAAATGCTGAACAAGGCCAGATTCCGCCTCGGAATCAAGAGAAGACGACCGCTTCATGCTTCAGCAGACCCGGGTGCATATGAGATGTGTGATTTCGGGCAGAAGCCTGTGCAGATAATCATGCCGGTGTATAACGGCTATGACTGCCTTGTGGACTGCATCGACAGTGTGGTAAGAAATACGGATCTTAACCTGCACAGTCTGGTGCTTATTGATGACAGGAGCCCTGATGAACGGGTGCGGGAGTATCTCCGGCAGATTCGCCGCGAAAGGAACGGCAGAAATATCCATGTCATGCATAACCGGAAAAATCTGGGGTTTACGAGAACTGTGAACAGGGGGATGGAACTGACGTATGAAGACGTGATTCTCCTGAATTCCGATACGATTGTGACAAAAAACTGGGTTGAGAAGCTGCAGCGGGCTGCGTATTCAACGCCTCGCATCGCTACCGCAACGCCTCTTTCGAACTATGTGACGATCAACGGCATCCCTGAGCCTTTCAGATACAATGTAATCCCACAGGGAATGAATATTGATGACTTTGCCGCCTTTCTGGAATCGGTTTCTCTCCGCTATTATCCTGAAATCCCTGCCGGGGTGGGTTTCTGCATGTACATCAAGCGCTCGGTGCTCGATGTGATGGGATATTTCGATGAGAAGAAGTTCGGAAGAGGCTATGCAGAGGAAACGGATTTCTGCATGAGGGCGATGAAAAAAGGCTATGCCCATGTTATTGACGATGCCACGTATATTTATCACATCGGCGGCGTGTCCTTCGAATCAGTGAAAGACCCGGAGATTCTCAGACAGAAGAACATGATGATAGAAAAGAACCTGGAAACCCTCAGAGAACTCCATCCGGAATATTCAGGCCTTGTTGCACGCGCGCTGAATGAAAGTCTTCTGCCGATGCATGCATATATCAGATTAAGAATGAAATTAACGGAGGAGATGAGTGAAGCTGCTCTACGTGATAGATCAGAAGCCTGACGGATATCCGGGAGGGATTGAATATCACCAGCTCGATCTGATCGGATATTGCGCCGGCAGGGGTATCCCGGTCTCTCTGCTGTTCCCTGAGCAGAAATCCTTATGCCTCAGGAGTTACAGGGATGGCGGGGTTGAGGAAACACGGTATAAGGGCGGAAAGCGCGATGATCACAGGCTCAGGGACCGGGAAACAGAAGAAATATTCAGAAAAATATTACATGAGACAGATACGGATATCGTCCACTTCCAGAGCATCCGGACACTGCCGCTGTCTCTTATCGAGGCCGCAAAACACGCCGGGAAAAAAGTCCTTGTCAGCATCCACGAATATTATTTCTGGTGTATCAACTGCATCATGCTTGCACCCGATTTCTGCTGGTTTGAAAAGGACACGAAAAAATGTGCCGAATGCCTTGCGAGAGAAGGTCCCACGGTTACGGAAGGCTATATTGAGGAAAGACGACAGTATATTAACGCCCTTTTCGGGATGATCGACAGGGTTATCACTCCGTCTTTTTATGTCCGGGATGTCTTTCTCTGGCTGTACGGGGGGCTGACGGAAGACAAATGTTCGGTCATACAGTTCGGCGTTGACAGGGGAATCCTGCAGGACGGCAGAGAAAAACCGGCAAGGCCGGCAAACGGCATCCTGAATCTCGCTTTTCTGGGGAATTTTCTGCACTACAAGGGAAATAAGGCTTTTCTCGCACTCGCAAATCATTACCAACATTCTGATTCGCTGCGGTTCAGCATCATCGGCAATATTTTTGATTTCGGTTTGATCCCTTCCCATGCCAACCTTTCGGTTGCCGGGGGGTATACCAGAAACAATGTGGTCAGGAAAATACAGAAGGTCGATCCGGACGTGATCCTTCTTTTTTCGAACTGGCCGGAGACGTTCTCATATACTCTCTCGGAAGCGATAGCGGCGGGAGTCCCTGTGATTGCCACGGACGGTGGAGCGCTCAGGGAAAGGGTATCACGGGAATCAGTCGGTTTTCTTGTGCCGGTCGAAAATCCTGTCCCGAGGACTGTCGAAATCATCGAGGATCTGAGGCTGAATCCCGGTGTGATCGACTTTTTTAAAGAAAAGGTGAACACCGCAAGGACGAGACTGAAGACAGTGGAGGACATGGCTGAAGAGATGTTCAGGATATACCAGTCACTGCTTCAGCGGACACTGTAAAAAATCTGACGGAGATTCTGTATGGACCACGATCCGAAAGGTGAGTTTTCTTTTCCGCCGGGGCATTACTATTCGCCTGTCCCCTCGCTGGAAGAAATACGGATGCGGGAAAAAGAGATATTTTCCCCGCTGCCGGCCGAGATTCCCGGCATTGACCTGAATGTCGAAGATCAGCTCCGGCTGCTTGCCGGGTTCAGGACCTATTGCAGGGAGTTCCCGTTCGGGTTTCAGAAGAAGGAAGACCTGCGGTTTTATCTCGAAAATCCGAGCTATGGCTATTCCGATGCGGTAATCCTGTATTGCATGATCCGTCACTTGAAGCCAAAGAGGATAATCGAAATCGGCTCAGGTTTTTCGTCATGCATCATGCTGGATACCAATGAGATCTTCATGGGGAATGAGGTCTCCTTTACCTTCATTGAGCCATATCCCCAGTTGCTGATGTCGCTCGTGAGGGAAAGGGACAGGATGAGGTTTCAGGTAATTCCAAGAAGACTCCAGGAGATCGATACAGAGATATTTGCGGAGTTGTCCGCTTCAGATATCCTTTTCATAGACTCCACGCATGTCTGCAAAATAGACAGCGATGTCAACCATATCTTTTTCAGGGTTTTGCCGCATCTCAAATCCGGGGTATACGTTCATTTCCATGACATCTTTTACCCTTTTGAATATCCCAAAGACTGGGTCTATCAGGGGCTGGCATGGAACGAGGCCTATGTATTGCGGTCATTCCTCCAGTACAATCAGATTTTCAGGATAAAGTTTTTCAACACATATATGGCGATTTTTTATAATAAGGAATTTGTTGATGCCATGCCGATTCCGCTGAATCATATCGGAGGGAGTATCTGGCTTGAGAAGGTGAGATGAAATGAAAAATTGGATGCCCGGGTATGATGGGTAAGGCAGGGTCCGCGCTTTACCATGCGCTGCGCAGGTTCGCAGGCCGTCAGGATCAGAAGAAAAACAGCCATGAAAAGGATAATGCTCCGCGTCCGCATTCTTCCCTGGAGGGAAATGCATCCCGTGAGCCGCAGAAGACAGGATGCGCATTTCATGACGCGGCAAAAAGGTGGCTGACCGGCAGGCGCGGAAATTTCAGCAATCCGTTTTTTATCCTCCTCAGCTACCTTGTCTCAATGGAAGAACGCTTGCGGGATATTGCCCCTGTCTCATGTGACGAGTATGAAAACTATTTCAAAAAACGGTGCACAGTCAGGGAGTTCCCTTTCGAGATTCCCTTTGGCCCGGTCGAACAAACCGGAGACATCATGCAGTTCATCAGCAGATTCGATCACGCATATCTTTCCAGAATGGTGCAGTCGGTTTTCATAGGGCTTATTGCCTTCCTGGTTCGCAGCAGGGGACGAATCGACCTCCTCGACTTCGGTGCGGGCCAGACCTGCGGCATGTACGGCGAGAGCGGGAGATTTCTGTTTACGGAGGGGAAGGTAAATACCGATGCCGTCTCTTTCTGGGCTATCGACGACCTTCATGAGCCAAAGGGGTCTGTCTTCAGGAAATCACGGTACAGGCAGTGCAACATCCTCTCGTTCGATCCGAGGGAAAAATTTGATCTTATCACAGGACATCACGTCCTCGAGCACTGTCATGACTGGAGTGCCGTTGTCGGGCATGTGGCAGGACTTCTGAAGAAAGACGGATATCTGTACCTTTCATTCCCGCGTTTCGGCGGGTTCTATGATACCGTCTACCGGCTGATGTCGCCACTTGACCACTGCGCCGATTTCGATCTGCACGCATTGGAAGCTGTTGCCGGACGCGCCGGACTCGAACCCTGCCTTTCCGATGTCTATGTGGACCCCAACGGCAAGTTCGACTGGATCTGCAGCTTCTATCCGGAACTGGTGGACAAGCAGATCGCCGACTGTTTCTATGACCTGTGCGTGGGTATTGATGCGAAGCTGCTTCTCGGATATCATCATTACGGACATTATGTGGTTTTCAGGAAGGTTTCCGGTTGAGCACGAAAGCCTGCAGGAGGATGTTATTGCAGGAGAAAATGTGTTAAGCTATGACGTTGACAATACCTCATAAATGCTTTAATGTTACTTAGATTACTGCAGGTCCGGAAGGAGGCGTGTTTGAGACTCAGGGCATACATGGTGTTCCTGTGTATTTGCATGGTGTTCGCAATGGGTATGGTGATTCCTGCTTTCGCACAGGATGTGGGGCAGGGAGCAGGAGAAGCCATCAGCGATGAACAGCGAAGAATAATCCAGGACAAACAAAGACAGATAGAGTCTACAATCCAGGAAAAACTGAAGAAACGGCCGCTTGGCAAGGAAACCCGGCAGGGGGCACCGGGTTCAAAACCGGTTACCAGCATTCCTACAGAAACGGAAATGCAGGAAGTTCCTGTTGCAGAACCGCAAGAACTTGAGCAGCAGGAAGAACAGCCTTCGCCTTCAGTCCGGGTTGAGACCAACGAGGAACCTGCTCCACCGGTAAAGGAACAGAAGCAGCCAGGGAGGCCGACCGTCAGTTTTTTCTTCGACGATGCGGATGTATTTGAGGTCGCACAGACCATTTTTGCCGACGTGCTCAGGGTGAATTACCTTATCGATCCCCAGGTCAAGGGCAGGGTGAATTTCCGTACTGTTACCCCGATACCGAAAGAGGAGGTCCTCCCTGTCATGGAAATAATCTTCAGGCTCAACGGGATCGGGTTTGTGGAAGAAGGCGGGCTCTACCGGATAATTCCGTTGACCGAGGTATCGAGGGAGCTGATCTATTCCCAGATAGGCAAAGTTCCTGAAAAAGTCGCGATCGAGATGTTCACCTTCAAGAACCTCGACCTCAAGGAATCCATGCCTGATATCGAGAACGCACTGGGGTTGCACCTCAAAGGCGGAACTGTCAGGATCGTCCCTATTTACCGGCTGAATTCCCTAATTGTCGTTGCATCAGCCAAGGAGCATCTTGAATACATACGGAAGTGGGTCGAGGTATTCGACAGCATGTTTGCGGTGGCAAGGCCCAAGATATTCGTGTACCCCCTCCAGAACAGCAAGGCAACGCATATCGCCTCGCTCCTGCAATCTATTTTTACCGGCAGCGCGCCTGCGCAGACCTCAACGACATCATCAGCAAAGACAGAACAGCCAAAATCGCCTGGCCAGCCGGCAGCACCTGCCCCGGCGCCTGCAGCACCCAGAACCGGCGCTGCAGCCACTGTGACGGGAGGGGGGGCATTTGTCGGAGCAGAGACACGGGTTTTCGCCGATGAAATTACGAATTCGCTTATCATCCTTGCAACACCGGCTGATTATTCGTTCATAGAGGAGACAGTCAGGAAACTGGATATCCTGCCGAGGCAGGTCATGATCGAGGCGCTTGTGGCAGAGATCAAACTTACCGATGACATGAGTTTCGGGCTTGCATGGTCGCTGAAGACCGATGTCAACATCAGCGATCTGAAGCCTTTTAATAAAGATATCAACCTTAGCGGGCAAATGGGGCAGAGGCCGTCTGTACTGTCCGGTGACGGCGCTGCAACCCTGTCCGGCTCAGGCTTTACATTCCTTGCAACCGATCCGTCAGGCATTGTACGTGCGCGCCTCGAAGCCCTTGCAAATGACTCGAAGGCAAAGGTGCTGGCGTCACCGCATATCCTTGTGCTTGACAACCGCGAAGCACGTATTCAGATAGGCGACCAGGTCCCGATCGCAACGTCGGAGTATCAGGTTTCAGGCTCTGACACTTTTCAGAGGACGATCCAGTACAAGGACACCGGCGTGATTCTCAGGGTGAAACCGCAAATCAATGAGGGTGGCCTGGTAACGCTCGACATATCCCAGGAGGTGTCGAACTTTTCCCTGCAGACTATTCTGGGATCCGATCAGGTCGTGATCAGCAAACGTGAAGCTGACACAAACCTTATTGCCCAGGACGGCCAGACGATCGTGATCGGTGGGCTGATACAGGAAGACAGCTCAAAATCAAAAGAAGGCATTCCTTTCTTGAGCAAGATCCCGATTCTCGGCTATCTTTTCGGGAATACCACGGACAAATATACCCGGAGAGAACTCGTCATCCTTCTTACCCCGCATGTCATCAGGAATCAGAAAGAGGCGCATGAAATCACCAAGGGGTATGTCAAGCGGCTCAAGGGGGCTTCCGGGGAAATTCAGAAAGAGGACCTGATTAAGGAGCAGCTTACCAGAGACGGATTGCTCCTCGAAAGAGGAAAGAAAGAACAGGGCGCCAATTAACACGCGCAGGTATCCTTTCAGCGTTGTCTCTTCGTATCGGATGATTATCCTGTCCTGAACATGCTGCTTGAGCAAGACCTTATTCCTTATGATGTAGCTGCACCACCCGGACAGCGGTCGATTGTCCTCGCGCCGCATCCTGACGATGAATCTATCGGCTGCGGGGGCACTATCAGGCTTCTCGTGAATGCGAAAAAATCCGTCAAAGTAGTGTTCCTTACGAGCGGAGACAAGGCAGACCCGTCACACAAGCTGTCACGCATTGTCCACCACGGGATGCCAGGTGCAAGGAACACCGGAGGGCTGACGGAAAGTGATCACCTCCCGCGGTCGCCCTTTCACGGAGAAGGGACGGAAGGGTCTGCGCCGATATCGCATCTGACCGGGTATGCCCTGCTGAGAGAACAGGAAGCAGAAAAGGCGCTGCACGTCCTCGGCGTGTCTGATTATGAATTCCTGCGATTCCCCGACCGCGAACTTCACCGGCATTATCATGATGCAGAAGACAGGCTGTCCCGGATTTCTGCGGAATACAGGCCGGATGCTGTGTACAGTCCCTCCGTGATCGAGCTGAACCCCGACCACCGGACAACCGCCTCGCTTGCGATTGCAATGCACGGCAGGATGGCATCGGAAAAAGTGCCCGCGCATTCCCTCCCGGTGAGACTTCTGTTCTATGAGGTGACATCTCCGCTCAGGCCGAACCTGCTGGTTGACATTTCATCCGCATACCGTGCGAAGAAAAAAGCGATCAGGAAATATGCATCGCAAATGAAACTCATGAATTATCTCGATTACATCACCGCACTGAACATGTTCAGGACCCTTACCGTTCAGGGAGTGCGGTATGCTGAGGCGTTCTGGGTCTCGGACCTGCCGCTGACCGGTGAAGCAATCGCCGGCTGGCTTACGTATCAGAAGAAGACAGAATACCGTGCTCCCTGACGGGACACGGGCATTTCATGCTCCACGCAGCGGGACATAGCCGAAGCAAACACGGAGCCAGATTCCTCACTTTGTTCGGAACAAGCTTCGCGCAATCTCGTCTTATCATCTGAGATTGCCACGCACCTTTCAGGTGCTCGCAATGACTTTGTTATCAACCGTTTGAGTTACTTATAGCTGGATCTGTGAGATGTGCGCATCTTCACCGCTTCAGGATGAGCGTGAAGAAATGTAGCAAAAAATCCACAACATGAGCCGCAAAAACTACAACACAGACGCCATGCACGCGGTAAGTTCACGGAAATCAAGCGATCTCTGTCTGGCGCATTTTTTGCTTATCATCTTTAATACATTTGTTTTTTCGAAAAAACTTGACAGTTCTCAAATGATGAGTTTATACTTCATAACTACAGTATGAGTAAGGAAAAGTTAATAAAAAAATGCTTGACAAAGGCAACTCCTTTATTTACAATTTACGCAAAAGAAAAAAGTTCTTTGAGCACAGGGAGTTAATTCATAGTTATTAGCTATCATTGATAGCACTTAAAATTGTCGAGATACTACGAAAGTGAAGGAGGTGATAGGTAACGGCAACATAGCAAAAGATTGTATGTTTTTCGTTTTGCTGGTCTTAGCCCTTGGCTAAAAAAAATTAATCGCGGTTATAAAAAGGAGGTTTAAAAGTGAGAAAACTGATTTTAGCATTAATGCTCAGTGTTCTGCTCTTAGGGTTCGGTTCAGCAATGGCTGCAACGTCATCCATTGACAATGTTCCCGGGGGCGGCGGATTCAACTACTTCCATGCATCAGCAGCAGGTGACACAACACTGTTCAACCTTCAGAACGTTGACACCACTGCAATTCGCGTACACCTCACCCTGTATGACACAAACAGCAACAAAATCATCGACTTCAGCATCCCGCTTTCAAACTGGGACAACTGGGGCTGCTCAATCACCGGTGACGGCACCAACATCACCATCACCCCGCAGACACCGTGCTATTATGTAGGCGCAAACAACGGCTGCTTCCCGCCGGTTACCGTTGCATTACCGGCAGGCGCTGACGGACTTCAGGCCGGTTACATGAGCTTCGTGGTTTCCGCTGGTGACTCAGCATTTTATGGTGGTAACCTGAACGGAGATCCGAGGGATGAGCTTATTCTCCCGTTTGCCGCAACAAGATTATATGATGTAATCGCAGGCAGGGTTGCACTTCTCAACCCGACCGCGGGCAGCGCAATCGCCATGAATTCAACAATGCTTCAGGGCTATGTGAACATCTTCAACGCTCCGGGTCTTGTTGAAGCAGCCGCGGGTGTCGCAGGCGGCTGGGATTCAATCGCTGATGTCGGCGTTCCGTTCTTCTGGAACTGCGATGCAGACATTGCAGACACATTCCCGTCTCATGACGATCCGCTGATCGGTGTCAACATCGATTCATGGGAAATCATGCTCACCAACTGGGCAACATGGTCACTTATCGCTGATGACACCAACGCAGGTGGCGTCGGTGACACACTCTATCAGGCAGTCGGTTCCCCGACCTGGTATGTCGGAAGGTACAATGAAACCCCGGGCACTTCCACAACCGTGCTCATCACCGTATTCCCTGCCAACAGCGGCGGATTACCGGTTGCGTTCAGCCCGGCATGCGGATTCAGCTCAAGGACCATTACCTCATTCTGCTATGATGACAACGAGCTTCCGCTTTCAGACGCAGTAACACCGCCTGAGGTGGGAAGAATCGCATTCGGCCCGGCAGTCAACGCGATCATCGTCCCCGGGACATCGGGTGAGTGCAGACTCCTCGTAGACGCTCCGCTTCTCGGTTTCACCTACACAGAGGCTGGAAACTATGCTGACCTGTATCCTCTCTACAAAGTGGATCAGCTGATCAACGCAGCAGACAGCTTCTTCCTCGTGACCGGTCATGCACTTGATCCAACGACCACAGAGGTTATCGAGATCGGCGTACAGGAAACCTACTAAACCGTAATCTCATACTGAATAAAAAGCCCCCGGCAACGGGGGCTTTTTTTATGGCCTGAACCGTGCTGAAAGAAAAAAAGAAATTTTCGTCACCGGGGCAAACTTCTTCTTTCAGCCATTTTCGGGGTACCGGTTGTTTCACCACAGACACGGATGCAGACTCGGTATCTCCTTGAAAACGCGCACTGCGTTCCTGATATAATAATTACAGCAGGATCCGTACCTGTGAATATTGTGTATGCCCCGGCCTGACGATGAGGCCGATACTGAAAAATTTTTCTGTCGCATTGCCGGAATACTTATACTGAAACGATGCGGAGTATCGTCAAGCAATATGAATCACGCAAAAGAGGAGGAAAAAGACTTGAGGAAAATACTATTGATGGTGGTGTCGGTTGTATTCCTTTTTTCATGTGCAACGACAGCAAAAAATCCGCAGGGTATCTCGAACCTCAGGGAAAGGGTTGAGGCATTCTACAAGGCAAGGGTGGCAGGTGATTTCAGGGAAGCATTCAGGTACGAGCATATGCATATCACGAACTTCCCGGAAAAAAACTATATCGCCAATGCTGCAAGATCTCCCATGGAATACCTCGAGGCAGAGATACTCTCGATCGATCTGAAGGAGAGCCAAGACGAGGCAATGGTGAAGATGAGAATAAAATTCAGGCTTATGCCGATGCAGGGCTTCGAGAAGTTCAACCAGATACAGGACCGCACGATAGAGGAGAAGTGGGTATTTAAAGAGGGAAACTGGTACCACGTGATAAAAGGTGTGGCGAAAGAGTGGTAAATGCCATCATGTATTGTATTGATACGTGAGATTGCATGCTGCGTGCGCGGGCGGAATATTCCATGCGCCTGAACGTGGAACACGACAAGACTGTTTCGGGTATCACCCCGCATTGACAGCAAAAAGAGAATGAACGGGAGGACCTGCTTCTTTACCGCATTCCTTGCCAAAAAAACGCCGGAGTCTTTTCATGAGCATATCTATTGTTTCGGCAATTATACATATGAAACTTCTTGAATGCGGTCATCCCCCGGCTTGACCGGACAATGACGACTTATTACGTATTTACTTGCCGGGCGAATTATGAATCGGCGAGAAAATTGTGAGGGATTCCTCATGTACGTTCGATATGATGATGGACGGGTGTTCCTCCGGCGAGAACCGGCAGGTGTCCAGATATATGCCCTGACCTTCTGACTGCAGGGTTTCCTTGAGGAAGAAACCCTCCCTGCTGTTCAACCATATCTGAATCATGCTTCTCTTCTCGACCGGAAGTTCTGCGGCAAACGCAACAACGATGTCCGGGAGGCCGTCTCCGTTTAAATCATCTGATACGATACGAACGGGGACTTTCCGCCGGGTTTCAAGGTGACCTTTCTGGATCAGCATTCCTTCCCTGTTCTCGAAGAGATAGATATTGCCGTCGCGCTCACTCGATACGGCGACATCAGGGAGCTTGCGGTCAGGATACCGTAATACCGCAATCGAAGAGAGTGCATAGCCGAGCTCATAGGGCAATTCCGGCTCAACCGGGACTGATACAAAATCAAATTCTCCCTTCCCGTTGTTTATGCCGAAGAAAATGGAATCGAAGACATATGAAGGTGAGAGGATGTCAGGGTGCCCATCTCCGTTCATATCCGTGATGACTGCGTCCTTGAATCCATTGTCGAGGGCCTTAATGCGTCTTGCATACCGCCATTTCTGTGAACCGGGAATATATTTCCCTGAACCAGGTGAAGTATCTTCCATCTGCTTCAGCTGATCAGGAGAAATCGTGGTAACTTCCTCTGTCGGAGGCGGAACGCTTCTGAGGTCTTCCCTGTTGGGCCTTGCAGGCTTCTCTGCGCCTGGCTTCTTGACCGCTTCTGCAGGGGATTTTTCTTTCTCGAGGACTTTCCTGTCTGTTGCGCCGACAGGCGGTGTAGTATCAGGTGATGCCGTGACGTCCAGTCTGTGGCGGGGATCTTCAATTCCGGGCATAAGATTGATGCGGTGGGCGGCAAATTGCAGATCCCCCCTGTTCATGACAATGCTGATGAACGGTTTCTGGAGAGAAGTGATTACGAGATCAGGAAGTGCATCGCCGTTGAGGTCCTGGCTTTCGATATGCCATGAATACAGCAGCGCCTGGATATCGAGGTCATGCCGCGAAAAAGTTCCCCTGCCGTCATTCAGAAATACCGGGCCAACCTTCAGCTCAGTCAGGGGGATAAGGTCAAGGTCACCATCTCCGTCAATATCGGCGGCAGTGAGAGAGGTATTATGCGGGAATGTGGCATAGGTTGCAGGGGCTGTAAACCCGCCGCTCCTGTTGTTCAGGAGCACTGCAAGCGCCTGCTTTTTGAGCGCCACCGCGATGTCATTGAACCCGTCGCTGTTCAGGTCGGCACAGACAGGATCAGTCGGCCTTGCTCCTATATGATAGTTTTTCATGGTATACTGCGAACCCGCTGCAGGCAAGGGTTGAGCACCGGGTGCAGGCTCAGGGGAAGTCCCTGTGGTGCGGAGTGCGCAGGATGCAGCAGGGAGCAGCATGAAGACAAGCAGCAACAGCAGCAGAATATTTTTCATGATTTTTTTCATAACGTTTTAGTATAATTTCAAAAGAGACATTTGTCAATTAACTTCTGCATAACGTCAACGCGCACGAATTGCCGTTTCCCGCGGGGGAAGACCCATGGAACCTCCGTAAAAAAACACTGTCACCCCGGGGTTGCCCCGGGTATTTTATTGTGAATGAAGGAGGACATTAATGTTCAGATTCAAGTTTTCGTTGTCTGCTGCATCTGTGCTGTCCGTTCTGCTGATGGTATGCTGTTTTTCGATTGCGGGTGCGGAAGAATCCCGCATTGCGGCAAAGGTGGGAGATGAAATAATCACAGAAGATCAGTTGAGGGAATATATGGCTGCTACGAATATGGGCAGCTCGAAACCGGCGACCGAAAAAGAAGCCCTTGAAGACCTGATCACCAGAAGCATCATGTATCAGGAAGCGAAGAAAAAGGGGATAGACAGGAAGAAGGACGTACAGGAACAGCTCGCGAAAGTCGGGAGGAATATTATTATCCAGGCACTCATGAAGGAGGAGGCGGTCTTTACCCAGCCGGTCACCGAAGAGACTGCGCGGGAACTGTATGAAAAGAACTGGATGGATTCACGGTATCCGAGATGGGTGAAGCTGACCATATTCAAGATAACCTACAAGGACAACAAATTGGCGAAGACGGCAGAGGAATATGCAGGGAGCATCCGCACCCAAATAAAGAGCGAGGAGTTTGACAGGGACCCTGAAGAGGCCATAAAGAAGCTCAGGGAGAAAGCCCCTCCCCCTGACGGTATCGCCATCACCGCTACACAGTACAAGAAGATATTCCTGCTGAAATTCAGGCAGGTCCCCGTGGTAATCGAACAGGAACCGCTGAAGATGAAGGTGGGCGAGACGAGTGATCCTCTCCCCGTCCCCCAGCATCCTGAGGTCGTGCTGATCAATCTTACCCATGAATATCCGCAAGAGGAACTGCCGTTCGAGAAAGTGAAAAGCGATCTCGTGTTCTCAGGGGCATGGCTGCTTCAGAAGGAACGCATGAAGCAATACCTGGAGACGCACCGGAATGAGTATAACATCGAGTACCTGCTGAAATAGCTATTTCTGTCGATCAGTAGAGAGGAAGAAGGGAAAAGTGAAGGACTTTTCCCTTCTTCTTTTTTTGAATACAGACACTAAGGGGTAACGGTAAAAGGCTTTTCGTTGCTCCTGCAGCCGATCGGCCCTTCAACCCAGACCGGTCCGCTCGTTGCCCCTGCAGGCACCTTTGCCACCAGCTGCCACGGACTGGTGTACGTTACGGTTGCCTGGACACCGTTAAAGAATACCAGATATGGTGAGGCAAAAGATCTCCCGTAAATCGTAATGGTCTGATTTACCTTGCCTGATGTCGGATTCAGAAGTGTAATAAGAGGAGGGTTCGGACAGGTCTGTGGAGCCTGCACGGTGATGTAATTGGTTCTTGTTAAGGTATTCGACCCGTTCGCATTGGTAGCGGTAAGGGAGACGGTATAGGTGCCGGGATTGTTGTAGGTATGGGACGGGTTCCGGAGCGTTGAGGAGCCACCGTCACCGAAGGCCCATGCCCATGAGGTCGGACTGCCGGTCGAGGTGTCGGTGAAGTTTACTGTAAGCGGCGCGGTTCCGGTAGTAGGACTTCCCGTGAAATTGGCCACAGGAGCAGCCGGAGATGAAACCGTAATGTACCCGATCTTGGTCTCTGTGTCAGACCCGTTCGCATTGGTAGCGGTAAGGGAGACGGTATAGGTGCCGGGATTGTTGTAGGTATGGGACGGGTTCTGGAGCGTTGAGGAGCCACCGTCACCGAAGGCCCATGCCCATGAGGTCGGACTGCCGGTCGAGGTGTCGGTGAAGTTCACTGTAAGCGGCGCGGTTCCGGAGGTCGGGCTAGCGGTGAAATTGGCCACAGGAGCGGGCAGAGTACCGATGACGGTGAAGGGCTTTTCATTACTGATACACCCTGCCGGCCCTTCAACCCAGACCGGTCCGCTCGTTGCCCCTGCAGGCACCTTTGCCACCAGCTGCCACGGACTGGTGTACGTTACGGTTGCCTGGACACCGTTAAAGAATACCAGATATGGTGAGGCAAAAGATCTCCCGTAAATCATGATGCTCTGGTCCACATTGCCTGAGGACGGATTTAAAAAGCTTATGTATGGTGGTTGCGCACATGCAAGCACCGTAATGTACCCGGTCTTGGTCTCCGGGTCAGACCCATACGCATTGGTGGCGGTAAGGGAGACGGTATAGGTGCCGGGATTGTTGTAGGTATGGGACGGGTTCCGGAGCGTCGAGGAGCCTCCGTCACCGAAGGTCCATGCCCATGAGGTCGGACTGCCGGTCGAGGTGTCGGTGAAGTTCACTGTAAGCGGCGCGGTTCCGGAGGTCGGGCTGCCGGTGAAATTGGCCACCGGCGGAGTCTCTGTACCGGCCGCAGCAAGCAGGTCTATCCTCGGTTTGATGATCGCATTCCGCCAGTCTGTGATTGGCACACCCGAACTCGTCATCCTGTTGACGATCTGGTCAGGGGTCTCGGAAGGATAGGCGCCTGCACCTTTCAGTACCGCAATCGCTCCCGCGATATGGGGTGCTGCCTGAGAAGTTCCGCACATGGATATCCCTGCTGCAGAGATGCTGCATCCGGGCGCCAGCATGGTGAGAAACGATGCGCTGTTAGAGAAACACGTCACCTTATCAGCGGCAGTCGTAAAATCGGTGCAGTTTGACCAGAATTGCGGTCCCACGTTTGCGTCATATACTGCTCCGACAGATACTGCTGCAGGTACACAGCCGGGAGATGCGATTTGGTTTGTGTATGCATTATTTCCCGAGGCGATGGAGGATAAAATCCCTGCAGACCTCGCGCTCGCGACCGGGGCCGCAAACACATCGCTACCGCAGGGGGTGGTCGATCCCCCGCCGCCCAAACTCATGTTAATCGCCACGATATTGTAGGTCGCCTTATTTGCGATGCACCAGTTAATCGCGTTGATAATGTGATTCGACCATGCGCTGTTCCCGCTGAACACATCAAGTGCGATAATGCGGGTGTCAGGCGCCACGCCAAGGCTTATCCCTGCCACATTTGTACCATGATAGGGAAATACATCACGCTGCCCGTCATTCGGGGCAAAATCCTGCGCATACACGACCTTGCAGGTCGACGGTACCCCCGGGCTGGTGCAGCTTCCAAAGGCTGTGCGGGTATAGTCAACCCCGGTGTCAAGAATTGCCACTGCGGTTCCTGTACCGACACGACCGGATGCGGCTACCTGCGGCTGGTTAATTAAGGGCAGGCTTTGTGACAAAAAATGTCGGTAGGGCTGATTTTCATATGCCCGTATCACATCAGGGTTACTGAGAAGCTGATTCAGACTCTGCAGAGACCTGAACTTCAGGAACATCATCGGCAGATGGCTGTAATCCATGAGGACTTCCACGTCCCCGGGCGGCAGGGAACTCAGAACTCCCTGTTTTATTTGATCAAAATTCGATGCCTTAAAGGCGAGTATCTCGGGGATGTCCTCTGAAACGCCATATGCCTCCTTCAAGAACGCTGACTGCTTCAGGACCGGCGCTTCATTGAAAAGCACAATAAGGTCCTGGCTGCTCCCGAATGCAAGACTGTCAACTGCCGACTGGGGCACCTTTTCAGGGTTCTCCAGGGGATGAGCCGTCACATTCGATGAGAGAAACATGCAGGCGATCATCATGACAAGGACGACCAAATACCGTATGCCGCACTGTTTCGCAAATTCTCCTGATCTCATCGTGTACCTCCTTTGAGTGAATGATAAATATCCGTGACCGGAATTTCTCTTATTAGTATAGCAATAAGCATTCCACTTCTTCTGAATATTTTTGCACACAGTGTGACAGAAAAAGCACCTCCGGCATCACCCGCTGTAATGACATTGTGCAGTTTTTTTGTTGACAGTGGATGCGTTTGTTAATACAATTTTTATAGAAGTACGGCATTGCAATAAATTCCGGTTATCATGGCAGAGATCTTATGCAGAGGTTTTCTCATCTTAAATGTGCAGGGAGGTGATAAGAACATCGTAATCTTCTGAAGTTCAGACAGGGCGGGGGTCTTTTCCACACACTATACCAACCAACAATAACAAGGAGGGGAATAATGGTCAAGAAAATCTTTTTGCTGATTTCTGTTGTGTGCGTAATGTCCTGTATCATGGCGCTGCCGTCTCAGGTTTTGGCAAATGGTAATGGTTTCTGTAACGGGGATTTCGAATACGGGGATCTTGATTGCTGGTCCGGGCAAGGTGATATCGGGGTTGCTGACTTCAATGTCATCACCGGTGCATATTCCGCGTATATGACGACTGCACCCGGTGAAATGAATAATGGCTTCAGTGCACAGGCCCTCCTGTCAGGAAATCCTGCCTACAACTTTCTCTGCAGCTGGATGGAGAGCGGTCACGCATATCCGGTGAACGTTCCCCAGGCAGTGAACGTGAGCTTCAAGGTCCGCTACAAGACGGATGAAAGTCCATGGAATACCGGGTGCACTGATCCGTTTGAGGTGAAGCTGGCGACCCCGGACGGCACAATCGAACTGGTCGATATCCAGACAGACGGCATTTCGCCCGGCCCGGGAGCGACAGTGAAAAATCTCGCGACAGGCGGGTTTATCAGACCGCCAGTGCTGCCGCCGTTTACCTGTGAAGAAGAGCCGGTGGGAGCATTGCAGAATGGTCTTTTTGCCTGCGAGACACCTGTGTTCGAGGTGAAGAAACGGCTTGCCTACTCGAGCTGTGAACCCGTATTCCTTACCCTTACCATTTGCGACCGCTGTGATGACATTGTCGACAGTGCCGCGTTTATCGATGATGTCCAGATTACCTTCGAGGACAAGCCCGGAATTCTCTTTACCTCACCCAGTTTGACCGGGGGGCAGCCGATTCCCTGCGAGATGTACGATTCCACCTGGATCAAGAAGGGCCGGTAACGACCGTTCAATCGCTGAAAATTGAAGAGGCCGCTTCATGCGGCCTCTTTTTTATTCCCCTGATCTTATTTCTTCCGCAATAACAAAGGAAGGACGGTGCTTTACCTCTTCGAATATCCTCGCGATATATTCTCCGATGATACCGAGGCCGATCATAAGGATGCTGCCTATGAAAAGCATAATGAGGATTACTGTGGTGAACCCTTCAACAGCCCTTCCGCTCAGCTTCACATAGACCGTTTGGGCCCCGAGCAGGAAACTGAAGATGAACGTGAATATGCCGAGCAGGGTCACGATATGCAGGGGGAGTGAGGAAAACGAGGTGAGCGCGGTGACTGCGAGGTCAAAACGCTTGAGGAAAGAAAAGCGGGGTTTGCCGGTCTCTCTCTCATCAGGGCTGAAAGAAATCCGGGCGGTTCTGAATCCCAGATACGGAATAAGAGTCCGGAAAAACCTTCCCTTTTCGTGCAGTGACAGGTAGGCGTTGATCACCTTTCTGTCAAGCAGTTTGAAATCGGTGTCTTGTCTGAGGTCGAACCCCGAGACCATCCTCAGTGTGCGATAAAACAGCATGCTGCCGAATCTGTTCAGCGCCGACTCCCGCTGGCGCCTGATCTTGACACCCTCAACAACCTCATACCCGCCATTTTCCCACTGGGAAAGCATCTGCGGCAGAAGGTCAGGCGGATGCTGGAGGTCTGCATCCATGACGATGGCAGCGTCTCCCCTGGCACAGCTCAGGCCTGCCTGAATAGCCGCCTCCTTTCCGAAATTGCGGGTGAAACGTATCGCTCTGATAAGAGAGCGGGTAGATGAATACTGTTTCAGAAGTTCCCATGTGTTGTCCCGTGAACCATCGTCAATAAGGATGAGTTCATGAGAGTACCCTGTTGCAGAGAGGATTCTGGAGGTATTTTCCATCACATCCCGGATGGATGCCGCCTCATTGAAGACTGGAATTATGACCGATATTTTGATTACCATAGCATTGACTGTGTGTACCCATTATATCACAGCAAAACAGCACTGGACACATGAGAAGCAATTGAGATGAGAGGTGAAACAGGGAGAACCGGAAAACTGCTCCGCGGGGGCGCGGGTATTCTTCTCGCATCTTCGGTAATCGGGATGTTGTATGTCCCCCTGCTGTCCGGATATTTCTCTTCAGACGATATGTCATGGATCTGGTTTGCCGCAACGAAGTCGGTCGGCGAAATTTTGTTCAGCCCTGAAGATTACCGGGCAATAGGCTCAAGTAATTTCACTCCCATGCTCGGGCTGTCGTTCAAGCTCGACTGGATTCTTTCCGGAATCGATCCCCGCGGATACCTGCTCCATAATCTCTTCGCGGTGGTCGCTGCAGGGACTGCCCTCTTTATGGTGTTGCGGCTGTATGCCGGGCAGCTGACCGCGTTTGCCGGAGCAGTACTGTATCTGCTCAATCCTGTCGTGCTGTCGGTATACAGCTGGTCTTCGACGAGGCATTATAGTGAGGGCATGTTCTTCGCCCTCCTCGCAGTATATGTTGCCATCAGGGCGGAAAGGGTCGGCAAAGTCTCTGCTGCCGGCGGGATTCTGTACCTGCTGGCAGCATTATGCAAGGAAATATACATCCTGCTGCCCGCAGTGATATTCATCGTCTGCAGGGGCGGGTTCATGCAGAGGGTGAAAGCGACACTTCCGATGTGGACCGGCCTTGGCGTATACGCGGTATGGAGGGTGGTGATGCTCGGCGGAACCGGAGGCTATCCGTTTGGGGGCGTTACCGGTATCAGGGATGTGGCCGAAGGCATGGGGAATTCCGTGCATGTCCTTTCCGTGTTTCTCTTCGGGAATTTCTCTCTCCTGTTTTTTCCGTTGATCGGGATTATTCTGATAACTGCCGGCCGGAAACAGCTCCTGCAATCTGCCGGTATCGCCGCGGTTCTTTTTCTCCCGATCGTGCCGGTGCTCAGCCTTATCGATCTGAACCACTCATGGGCAAGATACTTTTTCCATCTCTCCGTGTTTCTCACGGTCTCCGGTCTGCTCTGGGGCAATACCATGCTTCGGCAGCGCGGATGGAAAGGCATCATGGTCGTCATTCTGCTCATCATTACGGTCCCGGTTTTTTTGCTAAGAGGTTTTCATTTGAAAAACCTCCTGAGCGAAGGGAGCAGCATTTCGAGAGCTGCGGCGGAAGAGTTTATCTTTTCGGAAAAACCGTATGTCGTATCGCGTCAGCCGGTATGGTTTTATGACGGGCTGAGAGATATCTATCAGTACCTGTTTCACAGGACAATACTTACGAAGGTTATCCCCGAAGAGAATCTGCAGAGCTATCTGTCTGAGGAGAGAAAAGAAGAAATTGCGCTGTCCGGTTATTCTCTGCCTGTGACAAAGGCGCAGGATGTCAGGCCTGATGCCATAGGCGGCAGAATGAGTGTGGAGGGATATCGATTCACCTGGGACTTTGATGGATATGGGGACGGAACGTATCTCATTATCATGGGAAAGGAAAGCGGTCTTTATACGTTTGGGACACCCGTAAAACGCAGAGGGACATATCTGTTTGGCAGGTATTATCCCGGAGACAGACCACAGGTCTTCTATCTGAGGGCCGTGTACAGGTCACCGGACGGGTGGGAAGCACTCTCCCCCGAATTCAGCATTGAGATACCGGGAGACCGCAGTATCAGACTGCAACGGAACGAACAGATGGGCAGTCTGCCGGATACCATGACAGGACGGCATCCTCTGGCATGCCTCCTTTTTCTGCAGTATCATTCTGTGCAGGAAGCGGGTCAATATGGCGGCGTCTGAGCAGCAGAGCAGAAAACTCTACTCTCTGGACTATGCGAGAGGTGTTGCGGTGTTACTGGTTTCGACCGGCCATTTCTTCGATCTGCATCCATCTGCGTATGAGTCTGTGAATATCATAAGAAGATCCATCTCATTTTCCGGACTCCCCCTGTTTTTCGTCCTGAGCGGTTTCCTGCTGACACGACAGATGGTGTTTTACCGGGAAAAGTATGCCGGGACAGGCCGCGCGGGTCTCTGGAAGATGTTCTTTATGAATCGGCTGCTGAGGATATACCCGGCATATCTTGTTTCCCTGCTCGTCCTGGGAATGCTCAACGCACATTCCCCCTTCGATATCCTTACCCATGCCTTCAACATCCACAATTTTTTTGTGGACCATATCATGTCCATCAATCCCGTGTACTGGACTCTTGCGGTCGAATTTCAATGGTATCTTGCATTCCCTTTTCTCTTCATCATGTTTTCGGCGAAAAGGAGTCTGTTCAGGGATATGATGCTGCTGCTGTTTCTGTTCTCTCTCGGGTTTCTGTGGAGGCAATATATGATCAGTCAGTTCCTGCACGGACTTATTTCGTATGATGAGCTTTTTCTGTTCGGACACGGCCAGCTTATCGCTCATGCCTTTGCCTTTTGTCTCGGGATCGCACTCTTCTATTTCTTCATGCATACGGAAAATCGTGCGCACCGTTCTGACGGGATCGCATTGTCCGCAGGTATCGTGCTTTGTCTGATCGGCGGATCCATCACCCTGTGGGGACTCGAAAGTCCTTCAACTATGTACGGTGTGCACCTGAACCTCGGTTCTTTCTTTTTTCTGCCCCTCGGCTCTTGTCTCATGCTGTACTATATGGTGATGAATGAACCCCGGTTCACCGGAGGGAAAAAATATTTCACTTCTTTTGTGAAATGGATAGGGATAATAAGTTACAGCTTATACTTATGGCATTATCCGGTCATACTGAAGCTCCATGGCACGTCGCAGAATGTGGTACTCGACTTTATGGTCGCGTTTTCTGCCGCAATCGGGTTGTCAGCGGTTTCGTATTTGGTGATCGAAAAGTATTTTATACAGTTCAAGCGGGTTTTTATGCGCAGGCTTTTGGCGAAAGATTGAGATTGCTGGTATCGTGACGATATGGGAAAAGATATTGGGGAACTGAATAGGGGCACGGGGATTCTTCTCCTGTGTCCTTCCTGTCATGCGCACCTTTCCAGGGACGAAAGTGTTCTTGAGTGCGGCGGATGCAGGCGAAAATACCATATTTCTGAGGGTATCCCGAATTTTCTGAAGGACTCTGAACAGGAGGCGGTCATTTTCTATGAGAACTGGCACAGAGATCCGCATAAGGTATACAACCTGAGCGGGATAGGCAGGGTGATAAAGGAATCTCCATGTATCAAAAAATATTCCCGGTTTTTCAAGTATCTGCTTTATACCCAGTTCAAACGCGAGAGATTCTTCGGGACAGTAGCAAATATGCTCAGGAGGAGGTATCGTGAACCCCGTATACTTGATCTGGGATGCGGCGGCGGTAACCCCGAGTTGCTGAACGCAGGCGTTCTTTACGGAGTAGATTATTCTCCGACCAGCTTGAAATACAGTCTTGCAAGGCAGTCGTATGCGATGCTGATAAACTGCAATGCAGCGCAACTTCCATTCGAGGCAGAAACATTTGATTGTCTGGTGAGCAGCGATTTCATCGGGCATGTCCCCCCGCAGGAGAAGGAGAAATTGTTCTCCGAGATGAGCCGGGTACTGAAAAAGGGGGGACTATGCGCCCATGTGATTGAGACCGACAGCGACAATTTCGTAAAGGAGTTTGCAAAGAAATATCCTGATTTGTATCACAGGTATTTCATCGAAGGCATAGGGGGACATTATGGTCTCGAGATGCCAGCCGTCGTCCTGCAGAGATTTCGTGCGGCGGGGCTCCAGCCGCTGAAGGTCAGAAAATACTATAGCTATATATGGGATATCGAATCATTTATCGCACTCTTTGACAATGAATACCGGAAAAACTCCTTTCTTTTGCGGGGTGTTCTCTCCTGCTACAAACTCCTCTGCAAAAACATCACTACGAAGGTAATCGCGACCATGTTCCTGGGGTTCTTCTCTTATCTGACGGATCTCGTAAGCCCTCTGAATAAAGCGGAGGGAATAATGGTCATATGCACGAAAATAACCAAAGATACTCTGTCCTCAGGATAATCAGAAAAAATCATGAATACTATGGGATAGGGCGGAACTTTCCGGGGGGATACTCTCCTGATCGGGTCAGGGCCGACCATGCTGCTGCAGCTGAAGTTCTGTGTGGTGAAGGTGCTGGCCCATCCTGAAGACCGTTTCCTCCTTGAAGCGATAGAAATCACTGACGTTTTCCCGGTAGATGTCCATCATCTCCCTCGCATATTCCGTACGGAGGTTGATATACAGATTAAAAAGCTGGAGGAGAACCCGGGGATTCGCAATTCCCCTGAACCTGCCGGTCCCGAGATCCAGCCTGAGCGAATCAGGGTTCATGGCGTCAAAGACGGTTCTGTGTACAATAACGACCGCAGCCTTGTCAAAATAGGCAAGCTTCCAGTCAGGAGACTTCAGCAACCATGAGATGATCTCGATCTCCTCCAGCCCGATGAGGGCAGTCCTGAAGGGATATGCGGAGGAGAATCTTTTCAGGTTCTCAGGGGTCAGATCACTCCTGATGCGGAGCCAGACCGGCAATACCGTATTGACATATGGCCCGTAGCGGGGATCGATAAATACCTTGTAGTCTGGGTGCATGGTCCATATCATATACCCTCCGGTAAGGTAATCATTGAATACAGGCCCCGGGAGTTTATTATTTTTGATGAACATAACCTCTTTTGCGGGGATAAATTCTTCCATACGGGAACCAAACCATGACCTGCTGCTGTATGCCGCATAGTAGCTGAAAAAGATTCCCGACAGACACATCACCAGGAGAAGTACGGTCGCCTGAGATCTCTTCCCGCAATCATCAGGACAGGATTTCTTCAGCAGGAATACCATCGAAAAGACCCACAGCAGAGGAAAGAAGATGCTCGCACGGGCTCTGCCCATGCCGATAAAAAAAAATGTGAGATTGGTAATCAGGAGCGAAAACTCAAAATGCCTCTGCTTCCTGCACTCCTGTATGAACGCGAGCAGAAAAAAGGCAAGCATCGTCAGCATGGACCATGCGCTTATCATAGGTCTGAAGGCATGGATCTTCGGAAAGAGCACCTGCCAGAGATCAGAATACGCCTGCAGGTGCGCTGCAAGGCCTATGTATTCATCTGATGTCAGGTAATGAAACAGGGCAGCATGATACGAGATGCCGTGGGGATTTGCGAGTGTTGCAAGGTAAGAGAGGATCACTGTGATCCCGAAGCACTGCAGCAAACTTTTCGGCAGGGCTTCTTTTTTTGTGAGGAAATAGCTGAACAATTCCCCGCACAGCGTCAGGGTGATGAAGAACAGGCCAAAGATGAACCCGCCGTGGGTATTCACCCATATCAGAAAAAGCACAGGGTACACCGGGAAGAGATTCTTCCTCCCTGACCTGGAATAGAAATAGACAAATACGGCGAACGAGAAAAACAGTATGGTGAACAGTTCAGGCTTGATGATGGTGACTGTTGGTGCCATGACCGCAGCAACGAGCATCAGACCGGCAACATGACGAATATCGGGGGCGCTGCCGATTGCCTTTGCATAGGAGAGAACAAGTCCTGAGACAAGAAAGAGGATCAGCCACATCATGATATACAGTCCTGTTACCGAACCAGCCTGATAAACAATATACAGGAGAGAACTGCCGATCCAGGTGACATACTTCCAGCCGGTATCCACAGGTGTCCAGGAAAACTGCGTGTGGTCGATATGCCAGGTGCGGTCTTGCATATATTGTTCCCCGTATTTCAGATGAAACCAGAGGTCGTAGTCGTAATCGATTGAAGCATAGTAGAATAATACGGACAGCAGCAGCAGTAAGGCCGCCATCCGGGTTATGCCTTTGGTATGAAAAACAGAGAAGAATTTGTGTGGCAGTGTTTGTCGAGGTTCCGCAGGACTTTTGCCTTCAACAGGAGATGAGGTGTCTGCAGAAAGCGAACGGACCCGCTTGCTTTTTTTCGACATGAACTAGTATAAAGAAAAGGCCCGCAATTGTCATGTAATTTAAAGCAGTTGCAGAACGTATAAGATGCTCAACAGGAAATTTGTCATAAAAAAATATGGTGAGGAGGATATCCCCGGTATCCTCGAACTCTTTTCCCTGTCTTTCGGGAAGGAGGCATCGGAGGAGTGGTTTGTATGGAAGTACGCGAGGGCTCCATGGTCTTCAAGGGGGTATGTGGTGCGGCATAATGGCATGGTAGCCGCGTTTTACGGGGGACTGCGGTTCAGATTCATGTTTCGCAACAGGGAACTGTGGGCATACCAGTTCTGCGATGTGATGACGCACCGGAAATACAGGACGAAACTCTTCGGAAGAAATCCGCTTGTAATCGAAATTGCAAAAGTCTTCGATAAGGAGAATGCCATGGACTTTGCCTTCGGGTTCCCCTCCGAAAGGCATGCCCGCCTGCAGACAATGATGATGGGCGCGACTTCCTACCGGCGTCTGACGGTGTTCAGAAAAGAATTGTCCGTCGTCAGCCGTTTCTCCCGGGTGCGGTGCAGGGTCAGGATTGGATGGGATACCATCAATGATGCCGAAACAGACGCATTGTGGGAAAGGTCTGCACGCGCCACGGAACTCTCGATAGTAAAGGACAGCGCGTTCCTGCGATGGAGATACAGGGAAAATCCGGCCGGGGAATATCAGGCGGTTGTCTTTAAAGGGCTGTTGTCCCGGAGCATAAAGGCGTTGGCGGTGATAAAAATTACCGGGGAAGAACTGCAGATCGCGGACTTCCTGCTGCCGGAGCAGGGCATGCACGGGATTTTCCTGAAAGCGGTGGAAAGAATCGCCGCAGACCGGCAGGTGAAAGCCATTGTCACATGGGCGAACAGCAGTGAACCGGTAGCCCGCTCCCTTATTGCATCAGGATACCGCGCACAGGAGGGGATTCCCTTCGGCGTAAGGATTATTGATGAAGCGAAGATGCGGGAACAGGATTTCTATGAAAAGTACTCTTACCGGATGGGGGACTATGATGCTTCCTGACAGTCTTACTCTTCCAGGAACCCGAATTGCACGCATTTTGCACAGATCAATCCCTCATATTCGGATTTCATGAGAAGCCCGGTTCTGTGTCTCGAATCTTTCATATGCGCTGACACCAGCTTCCGGGCCAGCCGGTAACGCGGGCTGTTCCATGCCTGGCGGAAGGTCAGCGATTTCCCCTTCGGATCAGGACGGCATATCGCAAAATCCCACGTTTTTTCGAAGACGCCGCAGCACGGAGAGACAGAACCGTCCCAGTTGACCACGGTGGAGTTCCAGAGCCACCTGCATGTCTCCTGGCGCGTTCTTGACTCCGGAGTTATTTCGTATGCATACCTGTTATATTCCGGATTTCCGGGAAGCCATTCTTTCATCTCCGTTACCCGTTCATGCAAGGGAAGCAGTAATTCCTTTCCCATTGAAGTCCTCATCGGGGACGGGAAAAACTGCATGCCCAGTTGTGCGGCCATGTCACGGGCCTTGCCGATCTCCGCTTCATTATAGCGGTTGACCAGAAATTGCCAGATAAGCAAAGGTGAGTCCTGATCGTTTTCCCTGTATGCGTTCAGCTTTTCGATGTTGCGCAATACTTCCTGAAGGTTCCCATCCCTCCGGTACCGTTCATAGCTTTCCTGGGTCGCCCCGTCCAGAGATACGATGATTATGTCTGTCCCGGATTCAACCAGTTCCCGCGCAGTCTCATCAGGAAGATAATTCAGGTTGGTGCTGAGGCCGGTAACGGTATTGTAGTGTTTCGCATATCTGATCATGGACGGAAGGTCGGGGTTCAGAAGGGGTTCTCCCCAGTTGCAGAGGTTTACGGCAAACAGGTATGGACCGGCTTCATCCAGAAGCTTCCGGAATGTCCCGATGCCCATCCTTCCTTTAGGACGGGACTTCGTATCCTGCCAGGTGGGGCAGAGGGGACATTTGAGATTGCAGACATTGGTCGGGTCAATGACCATATAATACGGATAACTTCTCAGGATACTCCTGTGCATCTTCATCTCGAATTCATTAAGCAGAAAGTTGTTTACCTTCCTGTGCAGATACGCGTTGTTGCCTAGTACTTTCTCCAGCAAGGGATGAATCACCGGAGGGAATTTCGCGAAGATATTTTTTTCAAATAGTGATGTCAGCACCGTCATTCCAG
This sequence comes from Nitrospirota bacterium, assembly GCA_040754395.1. Taxonomy (NCBI): domain Bacteria; kingdom Pseudomonadati; phylum Nitrospirota; species Nitrospirota bacterium. Next base: position 56,374 of record JBFMCL010000015.1, read on the forward strand.
GGATTCCTTTTTTGCTCCCAAGAGATTTGCCCGTCAGCAATTCGCTCTGCATGCCTTTCATGCACAGGCTGAGCGCGGGGCATTTTTTAAGGTAGCTGTTACGGACATATTTGTCAACGACAGCGGGTTTGATTATGATGAAATCCGTTAGGTAGAATAAAAGCAAATATGAAGATACTCCTGATAAACCCCCCGCCCTTCGATCACGGGGAAAACAGCCGTTTTCTTGAGAAGACGCCGATACAGACATATACCATGCCCCTCGGCCTGGGATATATCGCCTCATACCTTGAAAGAGGGGGCTGCGATGTGGAGCTTGTCGATGCATATGCGAAGAACTATTCCCATGAAACACTCGGAAAGATCATCAGCGACCGGAAACCCCGCATCATTGGCATAACCTGCCTCAGCGACCAGCGCGCAAGCTGGTTCAGGCTGGTCGGTCTCATCAGGGATATAGACAGTTCCGTGAAGATCGTCCTTGGAGGTCCGCACCCGACGCTGATGCTCAGGCAGGTGCTGGGCACTCTGCGTCCTGATGCTGTGGTTATCGGGGAGGGCGAAGAAACCATGCTGGAACTCGTGAGGGCATGGGGAGAGAACAGGGATATCCGCAGCGTGAAGGGAATCGCGTACATGAAGGGTGACGAGATCATTGTCACGGAACCCCGTGAGCGGATACCCGACCTCGACAGCCTCCCTTTCCCGGCATATCACATGGTGGACCTCGACGATTACCGTGGGTGGGATTTCATGAGCGGAATATACCACATGTTCGGGCTCGAGAAACCTCCGAAATATGCAACGATATCGACCTCGAGGGGATGTGTCGGTAACTGCGGGTACTGTTCTGCCCCGCTCATCTGGAAACGGAGGTGGACAAAACGAAGCGCGGTCAATGTGGTTGACGAGATGGAGATGCTCAGCAGAACGTATGGCGTTGAATTCATAATCCTGACTGATGACATCTTTTCGGTGAACCAGGAGAGGGTTATCGAGATCTGCAAAGAGATCCTGAAGAGGAACCTGAAGATCCTGTGGGGGTTCGAGACCGCTGTGCATTATGTCTCTCCGGAGATGTTGTCGCATGCGAAACAGGCCGGATGCTGCTGCATACTGTACGGGGTTGAGTCTGCTTCAGGCAGGGTGCTGGAGAACGTCAACAAACGCATCAGGGAAGAAGACGTGATCAATGCATTCAGGATGACGAAACAGGAGGGAATTGTCTCGGGGGCGTTTCTCATGGTCGGCAATCCGGGAGAGAGCGAAGGAAGTATTAATAAAACTATCCGTCTCCTGCGCAGGATACAGCCTGACATTATCCTTCCTCAGATCGCGATGATTACGCCGGGCACAAAGATTTTTGAAATCGCCCGGGGAAAAGGGTTTATCGATGAGAGCTACTGGATGACTGACCTTCCGTTTCCCTATTACACGTGCGAGAGGAGACTGAATACGCTCTTGCGGTGGTACAGAAAGCTGTTTTACTACAAATGCGGCAAATTCAAAGTCTTCCAGCGGACCATACGGGATTTTCTTGAGCTGAATGCCGGGATACAACACAGCGGGCAGAGACAGTAAAAAGGGAAGGAAGCATTATCTCCTGTCAGTGATCCTGCGGCCCTCTGCCGGTAATCTTCACTGTTTTCAGTGGCCTGCCGACAGAACGGTCTTCAAAGACAGGCAGGATACGGATATAACCGGTGTGCCCCGGAAGCCGTTCCAGGATGCCGCTGCTGAGAGAAAGGGATTCCCCCCGGACGTACATCCCTCCCCTGTCATTGAAATAAGGGGAGTAGGATATCTCCGCAAGGTATCTTGCCGCATTTTTCAGGGGCTGCCATCTGACTGCAAGCTTCGGACCTGAGGGCATTGCCTCTTCATATCTGTTCTTCTCCATGAATCGTGACGCGAGGGGACGAACGAGTCTTTCCAGCAGGAGCAATAATCTCAGGAAAAGATATCCTGCAGCGCCGAAATTCTTGCGGTAATAATAGCATGCGCTTTGCAGGTACACCGCGCCAATATCGACGGCGCTGTTCCTGAAACTCTCCTCATAGAAGTGCTGAATGGCTGCTCCGGGGAGATAAGAGACTCCCCATCCCGCCTGCCTGATGCGCCGGAGAAGATCATGTTCTTCAAAAAAAAGAAAAAATTTTTCATCGAAACCTCCGGCCGATTCAAAGGCTTCTCTCCGCACCAGCATCAGCCCCCCTGTCACGCCTTCGACCTCGACTGGAGCCCGGGCATCCCACACATGGTATGCGCTTTGCCAGTAACGCCTTGCCAGACGGCTGGCGGGAAAAAACAGGCAGAAAGGGGTGAAATGGATCAAGATCGTCCGCAGATCGTGTATCTTCAGGTCCGGGAACATGAAATTTCTTTCGTCATCCCAGAATATCTTGCACCCTGCAACGCCAGCTCTCCGGTTTTCATCCATAAACTGCGTCATGGTCCTGATGGCATCAGGAAAGACGATCGTGTCAGGATTCAGGATCAGAAAATATCTTCCCCGTGAGACTTTAAATGCCTGATTGTGCGCCGTACCGAAGCCCGGGTTGTGCCTGTTTTCTATGAGCCTGACATCCGGAAATGCGGATTTGACCACGGAGGCGGTGCCGTCGGCTGAGGCGTTGTCGACGACGATAATTTCCGCAGCAAGGTCCCTTGTCGTTTCGAGAACGGACTGAAGGCAGTTGGCGATGACTTTTTTTGAGTTGTAGGAAACGATGGATATGGTAACGTCAACCTGCGGCATGGCAGCCTATTCCACAGAAAATGTGCTTCTGAAAAAACAGAGCGAATTCAGAATCTCATAATCCGTGGTCAGTGTGCAGTCTGTCGATTCCACTGCGATCGGTCTGTACGCCTTCTGGTCGAATATCCCGACGTAAATGAAGTAATTGTCGTTCACGATATTCAGATCAGTCACTGCTATCGACACATTTTTTGTCCCTTCAAACAGGACCGGGTCCTTCCCCTGCATGTGTGTTGTCATGAATGAAACCTGAAACATGTCTCTCCTCAGGATTGCCCATCCGATATGTCCGGAAAACGGTTCTGTGGTCTTTACCCTGAACCGTATCATGCAGTCTCTTTTCCCGGTCTGATGCACAGACAGGTCTGAGATGAACAGAAACGAACCGGCCTGCGCCTGCCGGAGATGTTCCCTGTAGGCTTCAGCCTTTGTCTGTTCATGTCCGGCATACGCATTGATGACCTGTGTCGATTCGCCGAACATTTTTACCTGTCCGTGGTCAAGCCACATGGTCTTCGAGCAGAATGTTTTGATCTGATACAGATCATGCGAGCAGAATATGATGATTTTTTCCCTCTTCTTGAAATCATCCATTTTCTCAAGGCATTTTTTCTGAAAATACTGGTCACCCACAGACAGCGCCTCATCGATGATCAGGATGTCCGGGTCGACAGCAGTCGCGACGGAAAACGCCAGCCTGACATGCATGCCTGAAGAGTAGGTCTTGATCGGATAATCGATAAAATCGCCGAGCTCGGCGAATTCTACTATCTGCGTTACCCGCTTTTTCATGAGATTGCTGTCGATTCCGAGCAGAGAGCCGTAGAAGAAAATGTTCTCCATGCCCGTGAATTCAGGGTGGAATCCTGACCCGAGCTCAAGCAGCGAGGTGACAAGCCCCTTCACTGCAACGATGCCTTGAGTGGGGGACAATGTTTTGGTCAGGATCTTCAGGAGGGTGCTTTTCCCGGCACCGTTATCTCCGATAACCCCGAGGGTTTCTCCCTGCTTCAGCGAAAAAGTTATGCCGCTGAGTGCAACAAGTTCTTTGTGAAGCGGTTTATGGAGAAGGATTTCCCTGAGCCTGTCGAACGGTTTTTCGTAGAGCCTGTAAATCTTTGTTATCTGGTCGGCGCTGACGGAAATCATTTCCTCATCCGGGATATTCTACAATACATCTGCAAACCCGTCCTTCAGCTTCTTGAATGTGTAATATCCGGTAATCAGCGAAATGGCGGAGATAAGGGAGATCATTCCCAGGTGAAACAGGGAAGGGATTTCTTTCAAAAGGATGATTTGATGATAGGAAGAAGCAAAATAGGTGAACGGGTTGAAATAGAAGATGATCCTGAACCTTTCCGGCACCGATTCAATGCTGTAAATAATGGGGGACAGGAAAAACATTCCCTGCAGGACATACCCGAGAAGCTGCCCGATGTCCCTGACATACGGAATAAGAGCCGCAAGGAACATGCCGAGACCGAGGGAAAAAATGAACTGAAAAAAAAGGACTGGTATGACGAGAACGATTACAGGGCTTAATGAAGCGGTAACGGCATAAACGGCGATAAAGAACAGGAACCCGATGATATTGAGCAGATAGCTTGATATTGTTGCGGTGAGAGGGAGAAATATCTTCGGGAAAAAGATTTTTTTAACGGTCTCTGCATTTTCAACAACCGCATGGGCTGACCTGATCACCCCGTCCGAGAATGCAAGCCAGAAGAAAAAGGAAGAGAGCAGGAAATAAAGATACGGCACCTGCGTGTTCGCAAACGGACGTGCTCTCATGATGGCGGCAAAGACGAACCAGAAGAGTGATATCTGAATGACGGGAATGAGGATTGTCCAGAGCAATCCAAGACCGGAACCTGCAAATTTGGATTGTATGTCTTTTTTGATGAAATAAAAAAGAAGATGCAGTTTATCCCGCATGGAGACCTGTGCTCCTGTTACAATTCATGATGCGTTGTCCGGGACCCGCCGATCATTGCCCCTGTGCAGGAAGGGACGGTGTTGCCGGTTGGGCCTTAATGGGAGACGACGTGACATTGCGTTGCGCCGCCGCAGCCCCGGAGCGTCTCAGATCACCACGGTTCTGCGCAGGAGTCAAGGGAGTGCGTGGCTGGGGCTTCCCGGACTCTGCGGGAGCGGCAGTGCTCTGAACTGCCGCTGTTTTACGGGATGGGTTGTGCACGGCAATAACCATCTTCTCCTTGCCCCTTACCATTACTACCTTGTCCTCCCCTATTTCGCTGACGGTGAAACCACTCAGAGAATCCCCTTTTTTCAGCGCTGTCTGCCTTTTCCCCCTGCCTGTCGTGGAACGCGGTGCTTTCATATCTTCCATATATGCAACCCGCACGTCATTCGTTACCAAAGTGCCGTAGAGGACAAATTCAGGTTTCGGCAGTGGCTGTTCCTCTTTTTTCTCCGCGGGAATCTTTCTTTCCGGATGAAAAAGGTTGTCCTCAGATATGTTTGCATATTCAGCGATCGAGAATATGCGGGGCTGGGTATTTCGGGCTTCTTCCTCTTCAGCGCCATTTTTCGAAACCGGCACCGAATATCTGACTTCCACAGGAAATGAAGGGAATATGCTGTACATGAAAAACAGGGCTGCGGCGGACAGCAACAGCAAATTCAACAGGTTAAGGTTTCTTGTGGTATTTCTTACCTGCATGCATTTCCCCTGAAATTTTCAGATTGTACAACAAAGTCGGGTTTTCTGTTCATGCCCTTTTCTGGCCTGGAGGAGCGAAAAGCGCCTATCTGCTGCTCGTAAGCGCAGAAATGTCCATCTTTACCACCTGCTCTCTCGGGTCACGGTAATTCCTGATCCTGATATCCATTTCTTTCACGGTAAGATAGGGGGTCCTGGTCTCCAGTGAATAGAGGATATCCCTCAGCGCCCTCGGGTCAGGAAGAATGGTATCAATGCTGACGGTAATTATCTTGAAAGACTCTCTCTCCTCAGGCTTTCCCACCCGTTCGCTCGAAATCGTGCCGCCGCTTTGTGTGACGATGTTCTTTGCCGTTTCCTGAAGCGCAGCCGCAGCCAGGGAAAGGGTCTGTCCTTCAACCAGTTTTGAATTGTCCGATTCCCTTTCCTCTTTCATTGATGCCAGTTTTTCCTCCAGCCGGGGCTTTTCCGCGATAAGGGTGATATATTTCTGGAGCGTCCTCGTTTTCACAAACTGGTTTTCCTTTACAGAGGCAACCTGGGACTGAATTCCCAAATATACATACTGGTACAGGAAAAGACCAGCGAGGATTGCCATTAACGGCAGCGTAAACAATAGGGTTCTATTCTTCTTCATCAGTTTCTTCCTGTGTCTGCAGTTCTTCCTTCTTTATGCCCTCCAGTTCCATTTTTATGTTGAACCTGTCGGAATTCATCCGTGTATCCCTGAATGTCGGAGATGCAAACTCGGCCTTTTGAAAATATGGCGAAGCTTCAAGCTTTGATAGGATGCCTGTCGCGGATGCCGCGTATCCCTCGATCTCAACGGTTGTTTCGGTGATCCGCAGCCGGGAAAGCCAGGCGGTCTTCGGCAGTATGGCAGTCAATTCCCTGAGGATGTTCAATGCCAAAGGTCTTCTTTCCTTGAAATCGGCAATGGTAAAAATTTCCTTTTCCAGGGTTGCCAGCTCTTTTTTCAGGGATTCGACCTTTTTCACTTCTTCCTTCCGCAGCGCAATCTGCCGGTCGATCTCTTCAAGGCGCTTCTCCTCAACCCTGAGGGGTGCGATAAGGTAGAGAATCCACATGACCAGGATCGCAAGAACCAGAATGAACGTGAGCGCCAGGGGCGCCTTTGCTTTTTTGTGATATCCCTTGCTCAGAAGGTCAAGCCCCTCTCTATGCGGCCAGAGCGATTCGAGCACTCCGCCGACCGCAGCGTACGGCACATCCGCGTGATCCCCCGGAATGCGGATCCGGATATCCGTCTCATTGAGCATTGTTACCGGCTGGCCTGCCTTTGCCTTAATCATCTCCTTCAGCGAGGGGCTCTTGTCACGGAAGAGCAGGATCACCTGCGGAGTCCCCCCCTGATTTTTCGCATAATCAGTCAGCGACGATATTTCCGAGGCAATGCTGTCACTCCTTGAGTTTTCATCCTCGGTGCTGAAGGAACCCGAAAGAGGATTCATTACCGTGCCGTTCAGAAACAGGGCCCCTTCATATCCGTCCGGTTTTATTTCAAGGAACACTGAGTCAGCCTTCCGGTCCATGTGCCTGAATAAGGTTGCGATCCCTGACAGGTTTACTGTCAGACGGCTGGCGGTGATTCCTTTGTCTTTGAGCGCCTCAAGGTACGGCCTGATCAGGTTGTCTTTTGCAGCCACCGCAAGAATGGTCAGCTTCTCTTCATTTTCACTGAGAATCCTGAAGTCATACAGGGTATCGTCTGCGCTGAAAGGGGTGATCCTGTCCAGCTCATAGGAAATGACGTTCGAAAGATTTTCCTTTACGGCTGCCGGAAACTCTACTGTCTTCACAATTGCCCATGCCTTGGGGATACTCAGCAGGACATCTGCCTTTGCAGCCCCGAGGTCATTCATCGCAAGGGCCACTGACGAAGCGACAACCTCGGGCTGGGGGTACCGGTTGTCTTCAAAGGCATATTCCCTCACGCCCCTGATCCTGATTCTCGACAGGAAACGTGTTCCGTATACCACCGCGAGCGTTCCCTTATCGAGGGAGACGGAAAGTGTTCTTGACGGGTAAATCCTGTCATCGGCAAGGCTGAAGGAGAGGACCCTCCACAAGGGCTCCCAGAGCTTATTAAGGGCAGAAGATGAGCCTGTTGCAATGGTTGTCAGTTTGTCGATAACGGTCGTTCCGTTCATGGGTTGAAGAGCACAGGGCTTTTGTAATAAAGATAGGTATACTGCTCTATACCGGAGATCATTATCGTAGCCCTTATCGCATATCCTCCTTCTGCATTTGCCGTATGGCCAGAGGCATCAATAGTAAAAGTGCTGGTTCCTGATGTAGTAATATACGGTAACATAAAATTATAGTTTTCACCAACAATACCCATAACATCCTGGCTGTTCATTTCCTTGGTTTCCCTGAAACTGATAATGGCATCAGCCACCTCAGGGGTCATGCCCGGAATTGCCATCAGAACCTCTTTCGTGGCCGCATTCACATTGATCCGGGAGGTCTTGGCATGAATGGTGAGGAAATCGACAGCGCCTTTCTGCTCACCGCTTCCATAGAGTATCGCAGGAGTAATGCCTTTCACGAGAAGCAATTCCTCAAGTGTGTCGAACTTCGCATTCTTGGCATCATAGGGGTTTGGCAGGGAACGATAATAATCGTTTTCCGCGCCGTTGAGTCTGTGCAGATCATCAGGATCCCGCCAGTCCATTATGGAATCTACGATGACATCGGCGTCCTCCGGCTGGACCCCGAGATTTACGAAAAGATTTTTCAGGACAAGATCGTTGGCTGCATTGATATCGATCTTCCCCGATTCGTCCCTTATTCTGACAAGGTAAATGCCGTTACCGATCTGGCTCCTGTATGGTGTCCCGTCTGTTTTCCATATCTCTCGTCCCTCCAGCTCCACCGTCTGGTTTTTGTAGAGGTTTCTGTAATAGAGCTCCATGATGCCTCTTTCTATTCCTGCCTCAGCCATGAATTTTCTCTCGATTCCCTCCTTGAAGGAAAGTGTAGCGTATGTTTCGGTTCTTGCGATAAGGGAAAACGAAAGCACGATGACCATGAGGATGGTCAGGACCCACAATACTGTCAGAAGGGCAATGCCTCTTTGTGAAAGACAGCGATTGACTGCGGGCAGCCTTTTTCCAATGCGTGTATGAAAAAAGATATTTTTCATTCGTCTGTTACAAATCCTTCATCGGGAAACTCATACGCGGCAGGGCCTGAGGATGACTTGTTGACCCTCATGGGTATGACCATCCCGTAATCATGCACATCTTTAATGAGATGGATCCTGACCTTTTCGGGGATATAGAGACTGTCTGTCCAGGTGTCTACCCATCTCCCTGATTCCTCGGTCGTATCCTTATAGAGATATTCGAAATAAATGGTATCGAATGAATTGAAAAGCGTGGTCTGCGTGCTCCCGGAAAGACCCATGACATTCTCCGATATATAGAGAACCTGTCTGCCTGATTCATCCGGCAGCACTGAATACGTGGCCAGCACATAGCCTTTTTCTCCGCCCCAGACTGAATAGTTGGTCGGGAACTGCATGAATGTCCTTTCTCCCCTGAAATAGTATTTTCTTTCACCGTCTTCCTCGTAACTCAAAGGAGTTTGCGACTGGATCTGGGCATCTATGATATTGAAAGAATTCCTCATCCTTTGGAGTAGTTCTATTTTCTTCTCCCCCGATTCCACCGAACGTAACCCGAGTCTCAATGCGCCGATGATAATCATGATGATTATCCCGATCAGCGCGATAGACACCAGCAGTTCGAGCAGGGTGAATCCGGACTGGAATGAGAGCGCTCCTGCCAGTCTGCCCGGGGATTCAGGCTCCTGTGCGTTCTGCAGGCGGGTTTTCCGTTCTGTGATTCTCTTTAACACGTATGGCTACACCTCTTTTTTCCTGACCTTCATCGTCCTCAGGGTAAAGGTCCTTTGCTTTGAGTCTTTCAGCCATTGCACCGTCAAAACAATTTCGAGCATTTTTACCCGGAGGTTTTCAGTCCTTTCGGGCAACGTATCCGTGACGGAAACCTCGATATTGTATCCGTCGCTTGTCGTCTCCCTGTATGACTGCTCAGAGAGATTGTCGTCATTGAGAATCTCTCGCATCTTCGCCTCTGCCCGTGTTGCCGCGGATACGTATTCCTCCGAAGCGGCTATGGACCTGAGATTGGCCGAGAAGAGCTGCAGGACGACTGTGACAGCGATGGCCAGTATTGCGGTGGCGACAAGCACCTCAAGGAGCGTAAAGCCGGCCCGGGAACCAAAGACGCAGAAACAGGGTTTCCGAATATTTTCTGTGTGCATGAGTGTCATGACTCCCCGTTTATTTTATCACTATTGTCCCGACTACCGGGTCCATCGCTATGCTCGCCTTTTTCTTGCTGCTCCACAATACGACAGTGCCTCCCTCCATGACACCCGAGGGGTACAGGGTGAAGCGATATTTCCCCTCCAGGATTTCGCCGAGCATCGGATCAATGACTTTCACCGAAATCCCTGACGGGATTTCCCGGGGTGGACGGCCGCTCAAATCGTATATCCTCGAATCGAGATCGATGGTAACAGTCTGGTTCTTGTTGTGGATCTGTGCGAGGGAGCGCGCCTGCCTGATTGTTGCTGATATGTTCCTGACAGTCGCATTGAACTGGTTCGAAGGCAGGGCATTCGCAAAGAAAATTGTCGCAATGCCGAGAATCAGCGAAATGAGAAAAAGAACGATTATCATCTCGAGGAGGGTGAAGCCTTTATTGCCGTAAATGTATCGTGTTCTGCGCATGGTGAAATTATTGAATCTGTCCGGGATTATTCACGGAAACGCACGAACATACTGTATCCTGTTGTCGCACACATAATGCATGAGTAACCACGGTTAAAACGGCAGTTCAGTGATGCTGAAGATGGCAATCAGCATGGAAATCACTATGAAACCGATAATCAGTCCCATGGTGAGTATCATGACAGGCTCAAGAAGATTCACAAATTTCTTAATCGCCATATTCAGGCTTTTCTCATATGTCTGGGCGACCTTCATCAGCATCGTATCGAGCTGGCCGGTCTCCTCCCCGACCTTTATCATGGAGAGGGCGAGCTGCGGAAAGACATCTGTGTCGGCCAGGGGAACTGCGATCCCTTTCCCCTCCTTTGCTCCGGCTGCTACCTTGTCAATTGCCGAAGCGATCACCTGGTTGCTCACCACATCCCTTGCATTGCCCAATGCCTGCAGCAGGGGAACGCCGCTTTTAAGGAGCGTGCCCAGAGTCCTGCAGAACCTGGCCGTCTCGAGTTTTCGTATGATATCTCCGAGCAGTCTGAGCTTAACGACATCCCACTGATATTTCCCTGCATCGGTTTTTATGTAATTCCTGAAGATGATCCACCCTGCAATGACCGCCGAGAGGACGATCCACCAGTATTCCCTGAGGCTGTTGCTGAACAGGAGGAGGATTTGTGTCGATAAGGGGAGCGACCCGCCAAGTTCGGCGAATATTGCGGAAAATTTCGGGAGCACGAAAGTCAGGAGGATGATTATTGATATGCCGCCTGTCGTCATCAGAATGGCAGGATATATCATCACAGAGAGTACATGATCCCTCAGTGCCTTGGAAGATTCAAGAAATTCGTTCAGCTTGTCCAGAACGATATCCAGCACGCCACCGGCTTCACCGGCCCGTATCATATTGACATAGAGCTTCGGGAACAGCCTCGGATGTTTCTGAAGGGCGTCAGAAAAGGAATTCCCCTCCCTGATGGATTTCAGGATCGACTGTACCACGGTTTTCATCTCACTGCTCTCTGATATTTCGGAAAGGATGTTCAGACTCCTGTCAAGAGGAAGTCCTGCGGTTAAAAGTGCCGAAAGTTCTGTGGTAAATGTCAGCAGGTCGGCTTTTGATGATTTGAGGGTAAAGGTCTTTTTTATCCCTTCTTTTGGGGAAATGACCTTAATCGGGATAACGCCGGAGTTTTTCAGCCGCTCGACAGCAGATTTCTCGTCGATTGCTTCAATGACGCCTTCAATGACGGAACCTTCAATCGTTGTCGCCTTGTAGGAAAAGACAGGCACTACGCCTCCTGTGTCACCCTGAAGATTTCATTCAGGGTCGTGATACCTGCCTTTATCTTATCAGCCCCGTCCTCGAGAAGGGTTTTCATCCCGTGTTGCCTGGCAACCTTGCGTATTTCGTTAGAATCCGCATTTTTCAGGATGAGTTTCCGGATGTCATCGTTGACAAGCAGCAGTTCGAACAGGCCCAGCCTGCCGTAATAACCGGTAAAGGCACAGGCTTCGCATCCCTTTCCGCGGTAAAGGAGCGTCGCACTGTCGATGCCGAGGAGCTTCAGTTCCTCTTTCCCCGCAGCAGACGGGTCTTTCTCCTTGCATGCAGGACAGATGACCCTCACGAGCCTCTGGGCAAGGATCCCCCTGATTGTGGAGGAGAGCAGGAAATTCTCGACCCCCATGTCGAGGAGCCTTGTGATGGCGCTTGGCGCATCATTGGTATGGAGTGTCGAAAAGACAAGATGGCCGGTGAGGGCAGACTGTATGGCGATTTCTGCTGTCTCCAGATCCCTGACCTCACCGATCATGATGATGTCCGGGTCCTGTCTGACGATATGGCGAAGAGTATTTGCAAAGTTCAGGCCTATTTGCGGTTTTACCTGTATCTGGTTTACCCCCTTAAGCTGATATTCAACAGGGTCCTCGACAGTGATGATCTTCTTGTCGGGGGAATTTATCTTGTCGAGCGCACCATAGAGTGTTGTCGTTTTTCCGCTTCCTGTAGGTCCTGTCACAAGGATAATGCCGTTCGGTTTTGTTATCAGATTGTTGAAATCACTGAGGTTGCCCGGAGCAAAGCCAAGAAGGTTCAGGTCTATCACGATGCCTTCCTTGTGGAGGATTCTCATAACAACACTTTCGCCATAGAGCACCGGAATTGTCGATACCCTGAGGTCGACCTCCCTCTCCCCGATCTTCAGTCGTATGCGTCCGTCCTGCGGCAGTCTTCTCTCGGCGATGTTGAGTTTCGCCATGATTTTTATCCTTGATACGATCGCTGCCTGCAGCCTCTTGGGTGTTGACTCTATATCATGCAGCACGCCGTCGATGCGGTATCTTACCTTCAGTTCGTCATCGAAAGGCTCAATGTGGATATCACTTGCCCTGCTTTCGATGGCCCGGGTGATAAGCATATTGACGAGCCTGATTATCGGGGCCTCCGAAGCAAGGTCTTTCAGGTGGCCGATATCTTCTTCCTCTTCTTTCAGGAATTCAATGCCCCTGTCGCCGAGGTCCTCGATAATCCTGTTGATATTCTGGGACTCCTGCTCGTAAAACCTCGAGATGAATTCCTCGATCACACTGTGTTCACAGGTGTAGACCATCACTTCAGCGGCAATCGCGACCCTGAGCGCGTCGATTGATGCAGCATCCCCGGGATTGGCCATGACGACCTTCAGTACATTGTTTTTCAACTCAAGAGGGATAATCTTGTTTTCACGGATAAAACGTGAGGATATCCCGTTCAGGACAAACGGCACTTTCGGCAGGTCTTCTGTGTTCAGATACGGTATGTCTTTAATCATGATTCTCTGGCAAAGCGTATGTATTCATTATATCACATCACCTGTCAATATGCCCCTTCGGCTTTCAGGACTGCCCTGACGGTTTTGAACAGTATTACCATATCGAGCCACAGCGACCAGTTCATGACATACCATGCATCGAGCTTTACCCGGTACTGGCAGCTAGTGTTGCTTCTGCCTGATACCTGCCACAGACCGGTGATGCCGGGTTTTGCACTGCATATTATCCGGATATTCTCCTTGATGTCGGATTTTTCCCTCGGGAGGTAGGGTCTCGGACCGACGAGACTCATCTCTCCCTTCAGCACATTGAAAATCTGGGGCAGCTCGTCAAGAGAACTTTTCCTTAGAAAACGGCCTATTCTTGTGATCCTGGGGTCTTCTTTCAGTTTCCAGCTCTTTTCGAATTCCTCGCGCAGGGCTTCATTGCTTTCGAGCATCTCGGTCAGCGTTATCTCGGCATCCTTCTGCATTGTCCTGAATTTATAGCATCTGAAGGGTTTGCCGTTTTTTCCTATCCTGTCGTGGGAAAAGATTGCAAACCCCGGGGTCTCAAGCCTGATGATCAGCCCGATGAAGCCGATAACGGGAAGGAGCACGGGCATCATGAGCGTGCTGACGGTGACATCGAAAAGTCTTTTGACAAACCTGTTCGCAAGCGATTTGAGGTTGTTCTTGATATTCATCAGGAATATTTCCTCGATGAAGAGGTGAAAAAGGTCTGTGTTCAGCAGCGCGATGCCTTTGAGGTCCGGTACGACCATGGTATTGGATGTGCTGTTCTGGACCTGCGCGGTAAGCGCAGACAGGCGCTCGGGAGTCAGTGACGGGATTGCGATTACGGCGGTCGTGATATCCAGCTCCTGTAAGAACCGCGTGAATTCATCCACCCTGCCGAATACCTTTCTGCCGTGTATCATCTGCCCTATTTTCCGTTCATCATCGTCAAGAAAGCCGACCACATCATATCCCATGTGCTTTTCCCTCATAAGCCCTTTTGATACCAGCCTTCCGGCATTGCCTGCCCCCAGTATCAGTATCCTCTCTCTCCATATGCCGAGCGCGTAAAGGAGCTTCTTCCCCCAGAGGCGGAAAACAGGGAACAGGAACACAGACAGGGCCCACATCCCCAGCAGCACAATACGTGACACGATGTCGCTCATTTTTCCCAGCGTCACGATAGCCATCAGCGCAAGGCTTGCAAGGGACACAGCCTTGACCAGATTCCGTGTCTCATCCCAGAAAGGGATTTTGCTGTCATAGAGGTTTTCATACAGGAGGAAAAAAATAAATATCACCGGCATCCACCACAATGAAGCAAAGTGGGAAAAGGAGAAAAAGAATACCGGCAAATCTGTTGGCAGGGAGGCGATAACCTCTGCCCTCAGCAGCCACGCCATGAACAGGGAGGTGTAAAAAGCTGCGAGATCGAAAAAGAGCAGGCAAAGTATCTGGACCAGTCTTCTCATGATTTTCCCCAGTTCCATCATCCTGCGATAAGTCCCATCCTGAATCCTGCATACTTGGTGATAAATTCCATGATGATGTATGGTATCCATGCATACTTTTTCCGGTCAATGATAAACTGCAACTGCTGCCTTGCAAACCGGATTCCTTCTCCTTCGGCGCGGGCATATCTGAGAATCCACCTGTTATGCCGCAGGGACGACCCGATATTGAAATAGCGGATAAACTGCTGAAGAAGCGAACAGTTATGTGAATGGATGACCGCAGCCTCAGGGACATACGCGATCCTGTAGCCGTTCACGATCAGTTTCGCGGCGATCAGCATATCCTCATTTGCCCTGACCCTGCCGGGAAACATGCCGGCCTTCAGGAACAGCTCCTTTTTGATCGACGAGCAGACATTGCTGAACAGAAACGTCCTGATCCCGAGCCTCTTTGTGTCGCTCAATCCCTTCACCATGCCTTTCTCCGGATAATTGAAATGTCGTGCGAAGACCTCCGGGGGCGGGGCGTCGGGTCTGGGCACATGCTTTCCGTATGTTGCGGCGATATCAGGCATTTGCAGGGGTTTGGTAAGCATTGCAAGAAGATTATTGTTCTCCGGCAGGGCGTCCTGCGTCATGAACACGAGGATATCGCCGCGGGCTTCCATGGCAGCCCTGTTTCGTGTCTGCCCATGGTTGAAGTCGTGCCTTGGAATCACGATTGTCCGTGCGCCGGATCTCTGCGCAATTGAGACAGTATTGTCCGTCGAAGAAGAATCAATAACGAGTATCTCTGAAGGCGGCATATCCTGTGAAAGAAGCGCGGACAGAAGCTGCCCGAGAGAAGCACCTGCTTCAAGCGTCGGTATAATAACGGAGATACTCATGCGGATGTATTTTATCACATGATTGTCAAACAGTTAATGTGCATGTGCCATTCACTGCCGGAAAATATATGACAGGCAGACTGCATCCTTATCGTGTGTGCACCGGCCAGTCATGCCAAAGAAGATTCCATGGAGAAAATTCCTTCAAAGTCCGTTCCTTATAGGGTACAATAGGAATGACCCAATGGAAAAGGAGAGCAAAAAACCGTTTGTGGAGATTTTTACTGACGGCGCCTGCAGCGGAAATCCCGGAATCGGAGGCTTCGGAATAATCCTGAGGTCAGGGGACCGGGAGAAGGAGATATCGGGATGCGATCCGCATACCACGAACAACCGCATGGAACTGACTGCGGTGATCAGGGCTCTTGAGGCGCTGAAGAAACCCTGCAGGGTCAGGGTGGTCAGCGATTCGAATTATGTTGTTCAGGGAATGACGGCCTGGGTCTTTTCCTGGATAAGGAACGGCTGGAAAAACAGCCAGAAGCATCAGGTGATCAACAGGGATCTCTGGGAGAGGCTCGTTGAACTTGCAGGGGTGCATGAGATCCAGTGGGAATGGATAAAGGGACATAATGCGCATACAGAAAACGAGCGATGCGATAAACTGGCCAGGCAAGCAATCAGGCAATGCAGGAAAAGAACGGTGCGGGATACTGCATGAACAAGATTGATATCAGAAACCTCTCGGGGATGTTTCTCATTGCTGCCCCGAGCCTCAGGGATCCTAATTTCGAGCACACCGTAGTGCTCATCTGCGACCATAATCAGGATGGTGCGTTCGGTCTGGTTGTCAACCGGTTGCTGCTGCACAGTTTTGCCCCCCTGAAAGCTGGTCTCGAGATAACCGAAAGCACCACTGACCTGCCGGTATTCTACGGCGGTCCTG
Organism: Nitrospirota bacterium; assembly: GCA_040754395.1. Classification (NCBI taxonomy): domain Bacteria; kingdom Pseudomonadati; phylum Nitrospirota; species Nitrospirota bacterium. The sequence goes on from JBFMCL010000015.1 coordinate 72,635, forward strand.
TCAAACCGGAACAGGGGTATATTCTCTATCCTTCTCATGCAGATCTGTATTCCCCTTCTCTGAAGATCAGCGATGACCTGTCACTGACAACGTCACGGGATATCCTAGCAGATATCGCTATGGGAAAGTGGCCCCAAAAGTTCCTTTTTACCCTCGGGTTTTCGGGATGGGCGCCGGGACAACTCGAAGCAGAGATGATGACCGACAGCTGGCTGATCGCGCCTTCCCACAACGGCATCATCTTTGACATGCCGGTAAGTGAACGATGGAAGGCTGCCGCGCATCTCATCGGCGTCGATTTGACGAGGGTTTCCTCAAGGCAGGGAAGTGCATAGAGTTGACAATTTGCGGTGAATTCTATTATCTTACTAATCTTAAATATAATTTTGAGGAAGGTGACAGGATGAGGACTCTTTTTGCCAAAAAAGGCGAGGTGGAAAAAAGGTGGTATCTCATTGATGCAAGTGATGCCGTCCTTGGAAGGCTTGCCGTGAAGATCGCGCAGCATCTGACCGGTAAAAACAAGCCTGTCTATACTGCCAACGTTGATACAGGGGATTTTATTATTGTCATTAATGCAGACAAGGTAAAGCTCACAGGCAGGAAACTCGACGACAAGGTGTATTACAGTCATTCAGGGTATCCGGGTGGCCTTAAGGCAGAGACTGCCAGGGATCGGATGGCGCGGTATCCGGAAAAGATCATTACCGATGCCGTGTGGGGGATGATTCCGAAGGGAAGGCTCGGAAGGGCAATGATAAAGAAGCTGAAGGTCTACAGGGGACCGGAACATCCTCATGAGGCACAGAAGCCAGAAATATTGTCGGTTTAAAGGAGAGTTACATGGCTGAGATTCAGTACAACGCAACCGGGAGGAGAAAGACATCAGTGGCGAGAGTTACCATTTCCCAGGGAAATGGGCAGATAACCGTTAACAAGAAGCCTGCTGACAACTATTTCCCAAGGGAGACTTTACGGATGGTCATCCGGCAGCCCATCGAGCTTGCAGGGATAACCGGAAAATACAATATCAACGCGACGGTTACCGGCGGCGGACTCACGGGACAGGCGGGAGCACTCAGGCACGGAATCGCGCGGGCGATCATTGCAATGAACAGTGATCTGCGGGCCCGGCTGAAAAAAGAAGGGTTCCTGACGAGAGATCCGAGAGAGAAAGAGAGAAAGAAGTACGGGCAGAAAGGCGCCCGGAAGAGGTTCCAGTTCTCCAAGAGATAATAACCGGTCTTTGGTCAATCGTCTCCGTTCAGTCATACATGCTGCTACAAACTGGCGGCTATAGACCTTCAACTGTATAATATCGACGAATGGCAAAAGTTTTCATATGCGGCGGCAGTGGATATACCGGGGCTGAACTGCTCCGTATTCTTGCGAATCATCCCGGGGTGGAGATAACCGGAGCCACATCCGAACGATCCGCAGGAAAAACCGTCACCGAGCTTTTCCCCCACCTGCATCACTATTCTTCTCTCACCTATGAGCCTCTCCGTCCTGAAGATGTTCTTCAGAAGGCGGATATCTTTTTCATGGCCCTCCCGCACGGTGAATCACAGAGGGCGGTGGATTACTTTTTCAGGCATGGAAAGACAGTGATAGACCTGTCGGCTGATTACCGGCTCAGGGACGCAGGGACATATGCGCAATGGTACAGTGTGCCGCATAAATTTCCGGCAACCCTCAAGAAAGCGGTATACGGCCTGCCGGAGATCTACAGAAACAGGATAAGAAAGGCAAGGCTGATCGCAAACCCCGGCTGCTATCCTACAGGAGCACTGCTCGGTATGCTGCCGGCTCTCAGACACAGACTGATAGGTCTCTCCGGTATTGTCATTGACTCGAAGTCAGGTACGAGCGGCGCAGGCCGGAAGGCAGACCTTGCGCTGTCCTTTTGTGAGGTGAATGAGGGGTTCCGGGCATATGCGGTCGGTACGCACCGCCATACACCCGAAATCGAACAGGAAGTATCAGGACTGTCTGGAAGAGAGGTGACGGTGAATTTCACCCCGCATCTTTTGCCTGTTGACAGGGGAATACTTTCGACCATCTATGCCCCGCTTGCGAAAAAGGCCGATGCGGAGGAAATAGCAAAAATTTACAGGAAAACCTTTCTCCGTGAGCCGTTTGTCAGGGTTCTGCCGTATGGGGTGTATCCGAACATCACGCATGTCCGGGGGACGAACTTCTGTGAAGTGGGACTGAAACTGAATGAACGGACCGGCACGCTGATTATCGTTACCGCGATTGACAACCTTGTGAAAGGGGCTTCAGGTCAGGCAGTACATAATATGAACATCATGCTGGGTCTTGACGAAAAGACAGCCCTTAACGCCCCGGCGCTGCTTCCTTAGGGCGGGATCAGCGATATGATACCGCAGGGATTCCTTTTTTCTGCCGCAGAAGCCGCAATAAAAAAACCCGGAAGAAAAGACCTTGCCCTCATTTATTCAACGACCGAGGCCACGGTTGCAGGCAGGTTTACCACCAATAACGTAAAGGCTGCCCCCGTGAAGCTTGATATGAAGAATATTAAGGAAGGGAGGGGGCAGGCGATAATCGTCAACAGCGGGAATGCAAATGCCTGCACCGGACGAATGGGGATGGAAGATGCCCGGGAAATGGCCAGCCTGGTTGCCCGCAGGCTCAGGATGAAATCGTCCCGTATCTTTGTCTGCTCCACCGGCGTTATAGGTACCCCCATGCCGATGGAACGGATTCGTCCGGGCATCGATACTCTGGCGGAGAATCTCGGAAAAGCTTCTCTCGAGGATGTTGCCGGCGCAATCATGACAACGGACACCTTCCCGAAGATCGTTCTGAAGAAGGTGAAAATCGGAAAGAAGACCGGCAGGATAGCGGGAATCTGCAAGGGCGCAGGCATGATATCCCCGCACATGGCAACCATGCTCTGTTTTGTCATGACGGATATTGCCATCGACCGTCATGCGCTTGATAGCGCGCTTGGAGAAGCCGTGCGAAAGTCGTTTCACAGGATTACTATTGACGGCGATATGTCGACCAATGATACGGTTCTCGTCATGGCGAACGGCATACTTGGAAACGAAGAGATATCGCGCAACTCCCCACACTTTGCGGTGTTCCGGGACGCGCTCTCAGGGGTGACATACGAATTGTCGAAACTCATCGCGATGGATGGGGAAGGGGCGACGAAACTGGTTGAGATAGAGGTTGTCGGCGCCGGGAGCGAATCCGATGCCGGGAAAGCGGCGTTTGCAGTGGCAAATTCAAACCTTGTCAAGACGGCGCTTTACGGAAACGATGCGAACTGGGGCCGCATCATGGCTGCCCTTGGATATTCCGGCGCCAGGATGAAAGAAGAAAATGTGGATATCTATTTCGGCAGGGTGAAAATGGTCAGCAAAGGAATCATGACCGGCAGGGACAAGGAGGCAGGCGGTATCCTGCGGCAAAAACACGTAAAAATCATTATCAATCTCCGTATCGGGAAAGCTTCCGCTAAGGTTTTGACCTGCGATCTGACCGAGAAGTATGTCAGGGTAAACGCAGAATACAGGACCTGATTTCTTCTCCTTCAGTTTTCTGTTGACAAAACTTTTTCCGCAATGGTATTTCTATATACAGATGCCTCGTTATCTCCCCTAATACTGCTGTCCAATTCCCACGGACAGCAGTATTTAATTTTCAGGGTATTGCATGAAGTTCGTAGTTCCTTTCGCCCAGTCCGAGTCTCTCAAGTTCCTCTATCTGCAGCTGGTAGGGCCGTGCGCTGAGTTTGTAGAGAACGTCGTCGCCGGGGACGATCTTCCTTTCATCTGCTGCGGACTGCGGGAGCGGAGGGGCTTTCAGCAGCAGGTCAACGCTTGCCTGTTCTATCGAGACAATGTCGTCAGATACCAGTATCCCGAGGTCCTGTATGACAGGAACATCTGCCATGGGCATGCAATCGCATTCAGGCTGAATCTCGGTGAGAAAGTTGATGTAGACTACTTTCTTCGGCTTGAAGGTTCCCAACACCGCCTTCGCAGCCTCTGCAAGGGAGCGCATGAACCTCTCCGGGTCTCCGGGGAGGGAAAGGCCTGCTGACTGGCAGACCCTTTCGCACCTGCCGCACCGCCAGCATTCGTCGCTGTTCCATTTGAGTTTGTCCTCCTCAAATGTGATCACATTAAGGGGACAGATTTCCATGCACTGATTGCAGAACTCGCATATCTCCGCATTCCAGTCAAGCATGCCTTCGCCTATGGTATGCATGGCGCCCCTGCCGCATTTCCAGCCGCATTCCCTGTGCCTTGAACTGACACCTCCCATCGCGACATTCTTGATGGCGCCCCCGTAGCCCGCCTGAATGTGACCTTTCACATGCGAGCAGACCACCATGCCCGGAACATCGTGTATCACGCTTGCCACCGCAATCTCCCCGAGAATTTCTCCTGCTTTCACCATGATATTGTCGTTTCCGTACAGCCCGTCCGCCAGCACGACAGGGGCTCCGACCGAGAGGTGGTTGATCCCGTTCTGGTTTGCCACTTCAAGGTAATCAAGCCCCTTTATCCTCACGGTGTCGGTCACGAAAGGTTTTGCCCCGCAATGCAGCAGAGCGTCAACGACCTTTCTGAGAAAGATCGGACGTACGATCCTGTGGGCACCCTCAGACCCGAAATGCGTCTTCACCGCAACCCATTCACCGGGCGTGAAATAATCCGGCAGGCCGATTTTTTTCAGGAGCAGATCGAGTTTTCCCGGCATGCTGTCGTCATATTTCCATTTCAGCGCCCGTGCAGATGCAAAATAGACTTGTGACATGTCAACCTCCCTCGGGAAAGCGTTAATAGTGATTGTTCATTATATCAATTTTCCAGATTTTCAATTTTTGCGGGAGAAATCCTGTCAGATGGTATACACTACATTCTGTCCGGACTGCGTGTTCCCCCTGCTCCGTCCGGAGTTGCCGTAAAAGGGGAGTAATGCGAATATCGTCCGTCATGAATGATAGGTGACAAGGAGGAGGCCATGTATTTGCTGGAAAATATCACGATGAAGGAATTCTCGAAGTATCTCAGGAATACCAAAACCATAGTGTTTCCGTTCGGCACGATTGAGGAGCACGGAACCCATCTGCCCCTGCACACCGATGCATTTATCATTCAGCAGGTGCTCAGAATGGCGGCAGGAAAGAGAAAGTTCTTTCTTGCGCCGGTGATGTATTACGGGGTATGTACCACGACAAAGGACCATCCCGGGACGCTGAGCATCAGTCCGGAGACGCTCAGGAGGTTTTCCGGCGATCTTGTCACAGAAGCCTATAAAAAGGGACTGAGGAACTTCCTGCTGATTTCAGGACACGGGGGCAGCATTCACATGGCAGCATTGAAAGAGACCGCCGAAGAGCTGATAGACAGACTCAGGGGGATAAACATCGCGGTTCTGTCTCCCTATGATATCGTGTGGAAGGAACTTTCGGAGCTGTCAGAAACGCCGAATGACGCACATGCGGGTGAGCTGGAAACCTCGATCATGCTCTATCTGTCTCCTGACCTTGTGAAGGGAAGGGCACCCGAGGAATACCCCCGGATACCAAGACCTTTTACGGTGAAGGACAAAGTGAAGTACTGGCCCGGAGGAGTATGGGGCAATCCCCGAAAGGCATCCGCTGAGAAGGGGGAAAAGGCGGTAAAAATTATTGTTGACAGGATACTCGACATTCTCTCGGAAATTGAAAGGCTGAAATAGGGGTTCAGTTCTCCGGTTTCGTTTGGTGCTTTTGCCATCAGCTTGATTTCCGATTATCCCTTCCTTTATGCTTCCTGATACATGCGAAAAGAATTCGTGGATTTTCTTATTATCGGGAGCGGTGTCGCAGGCCTGAGGGCTGCAATAGAGCTTGCTCCCTGCGGCAGTGTGCTTGTGGTGACAAAAGACCGGCCTGCAGAAAGCACCACTGAATACGCACAGGGGGGGATAGCCGTTGCCCTGAGCGATGAGGATGAGGTCGGTATCCATTACGAGGACACGCTAAGGGCGGGTGACGGCCTCTGCAGGGAAGATGCAGTGAAAATCCTGGTCGGAGAAGGGCCGGAGAGGATACTCGAACTCATCTCCTGGGGCGCGGAGTTTGATAAAGAGGGGATGAAGCTGGATTTTACCCTCGAGGCGGCGCATTCACGGAAACGGATACTTCATGCGCACGGGGATGCTACGGGGAAAGAGCTTGAGAGAGTTCTCCTCAATAAGGTACGGACGCTGCCATCGGTCAGAAAATATCCGTTTGCTTTCACGGAAGACCTTATTGTTGAAGAAGGCGTGTGCCTCGGAGCGTATGTCCTCTCGGGCAAGGAGAGAATAGCGCTACGTGCAGGGACTACTGTCCTGGCGACCGGAGGCGCGGGGCAGGTATTTTCACGAACGACAAACCCCGCGGTAGCGACTGGCGACGGTATGGCGATCGCTTTCCGGGCTGGCGCAGTGCTTGAAGACATGGAATTTGTCCAGTTCCATCCCACCGCTCTTTTTGCTCCTTCAGCCCCGCAGTTTCTGTTAAGCGAAGCCATGAGGGGAGAGGGGGCTATCCTGCGGAATGTGCACAAGAAGACCTTCATGAAGGAGTACCATCATGATGCGGAGCTTGCTCCAAGGGACGTGGTAACGAGGGCAATCCTTTCACAGATGATACGAACGAAAAGCAGCAATGTATATCTGGATATGACTCATCTGGACGGGGGCTTTGTCAAAAACAGATTCCCGAGGATATATGCGACCTGCCTGCAGTATGATCTGGACATTACCAGGGAACTTATTCCGGTATCCCCTGCTGCGCATTATTTTATGGGCGGGGTCAGGACAGATACCTGGGGAGCAGCAAGCCTGCGGGGCCTGTATGCTGCAGGAGAGGTCACATGTACAGGAGTGCATGGCGCAAACAGGCTTGCATCAAACAGTCTCCTCGAAGGGCTTGTCTTCGGCGCGCGGGCAGGAAAGGCAGCGGCTGATTACGGATCAGGGAGCAGCCGCAGTGCGCTGAAGCTGCCAAAAGGCATCAGGGAAAAATCCGGAATATCCCAGAAGCCGGGCCGGAGAACCGTGAACAGCAATATGGAAGAAATACGACATTCGCTGAGAAAACTGATGTGGGAAAGGGTAGGGATAATACGATGTGCTGAATCGCTCGGTGAGGCGAAAAAAAAGCTTGAAGAATGGGAGTTCCTGCTGGAAAGCACGTTCATTACGAGGCGTGAACTCGAACTCAGGAACATGTATGAAGTCTCCAGGCTGATTACAGACGCAGCATTGTTGCGGAAAGCAAGCGTCGGTGCCCATTACCGCTCGGATTATCCGAAGAAGGGCAAAAACTGGCAGAAGCATATCGCCATAACAAAAGACCGCAGGGCGGTTTGATGAAGCATTCATGAAATACCCGAATCCAGCGATACGCATAGTCGTTGCGAGTGTAGCGAAGCAATCTCGTCGTATCATCTGAGATTGCCGCGTCCCGAATGCTTTCGGGACGCGCAAAGACCTGTTTCCCAAACGTTTGAGGTATTTAACACTGGATCTGGAAATAGATAACTGCAGGAAAAAGGGGCAGGATTTGCCTGCCCTCCCCAATCAGACGTCGTCTCGGCTAGTTTTGACTATTGATTGCTGAGTCGACGAGGCGTTGATCTTCAATAGGAATCTCACAACCGCGGTAAATGATGCAGTGTGCCGCATCATGTTCAGTAAGGTTGAGTTCATCGATAAGCTCTTCCGTCTCTTCTATCGTCACTTTTTTCACCTTCTTTCAATTGGTTATCAACGACCTTGTATATAGGATATCAGAGGTGCCGAGTGAAAAAAATCGCAGAATTGCCTAATTTCAGATAGGTGTAATTACCTATAAATGATGAGGTACTACTACGGAGAGGAAACGGGAACAACGGCAGGGCGTTTGCCGGCTAGATATACCCCTTCTGAATTGCATACTTGATGAGTTCGGCAATGTTTTTCAGATTCAGTTTGTCCATAATATTTGCCCTGTGATGTTCAACTGTCCGTATGCTGATATTCAGGAGGGAAGCTACCTCCTTGTTTGACTTTCCTTCGGCTACAAGCTTCAGAATTTCCCGCTCACGTGTGGTCAGCGGTTCAGCCTCAAATGCCGGCTCATGCTCGCCCCGATGGATTCTTGCCCAGTCTTCCGTCAGATACTCCGAGAGTTTTGGCGATACATAGATTTTTCCTTGCTGCACTTTCTCAATAGCCAGGAAAAGTTCCCTGTCCGCATCTTCCTTCAGAAGATATCCGTGTGCTCCCGATGAAATCGCCTGGTGAAGATATTCCATATCTCTGTGCATGGTCAGAACCAGTATTTTGGCATTCGGTTGGACAGTCTTGATTTCCCTGATTGCCTCAATCCCACGGATATTCGGCATTGAAATGTCAAGCATGATCATATCAGGCGTTATTCTGTTCAGTATTTTCAGGAGTTCCAGCCCGTCGGCGACCTCTCCCACCACTTTCAGCCTGTGCGCCTCTGCGAGTATTCTCTTCAGCCCCTCACGAAAGAGGGCATGGTCATCCGCGATCAGAATCTTATATGAGTGCATTATGATTTCTTCTTTTTGACGGGTATCCGGAATTGAATTCTGGTCCCCTTGTTCTTTTCACTGCTGAGATTGAAAACTCCGCCGAGCATCTGCACGCGCTCTGCCATCGATGCCAGTCCCAGCCCTCTCTCGATAGTGATCTTCGTCAATGCCTGCTTTACATCAAACCCTTTCCCGTCATCCTCTATGGAGAAGGAAATATATTTGTTGTGCCTGAGAATTTGTATTGAAACGTTGCCGGACTTTGCATGTTCACTGATGTTGGTAAGGGCTTCCTGCATGATCCTGTATATGTTGATGTGAGAATCGTGGGGGAAAAAGTGATCGATATTCGTGATAGTGGAGGAAATGTGAATATCCCTGTGGCTTGATTTCAGGTTATTTATCAGCCACCTGATGGCTGCTGTGAGCCCAAGATCGTCGAGAATGGTGGGACTCAGATCTCTGGAAAGCCTGCGGACGTTTTCAATTACCTGATCAATGAACTCAAGGGTCTCTTCACATTCATGTTTTATCTCCGCCTGATTCTCAAGGAGATTGTTCCTGATGAAGCGCAATTTAAACTTTATCAGTGACAGCGCCTGTCCCAGTTCATCATGGAGTTCACGCGAGATTCGTTTCCTTTCGATTTCCTGTGCGGCAATAATCTGGGAGGAAAGATACCTGAGCTGTTTTTCGGCGCTGTCGAGCGTTTTTTTCGTGTGCCTGGAATCCCTGCTGTTTGTCGTCATATTTCTCTATTGCCGTTCAGTACACCGTGTTATTTGTGTAATCTACAATCTTGGCAAGAATATTTCAATACAATGTTGCGGGTTTTGCAGGTGACCGGAAGAAAAGTTCATGCAATATGCATGGCAAAAGCGTGTCGGGTTCACAGGGAAGAACTTCCGGGAAGCAGCATGTAATCTCCCCTTCCCCTGTCAAGGGATCTCTTATTCGGTGCGTGCAATCCGGGATTTCGCTGTTCTGAGCGCGAGGTCTTTGTCTTTTGTCAGTAATCTCCACTCCATCCCTGTTGCATGGATGCCCGCTTTCCTGTCCTGACCCCGGGCAAGGTACCAGTGTCCGAAACGTTCCACGGTTGAGAACGGATGATTGCCCTGGCAGAGAAATCCGCAGGGATTCATCTCCTCAAAGAAAATAGTCTCTTCCGGTGCTTCGTCGAACGTGAGGTCAGCGGGCAATTCTATCTGCGACACATCAATCCCTTCCGCCTCTTTTTCGTCCAGCCATTCTGCAATTGTCATGTCAATGACACCCAAACAGCAGAGAATGTCTGCAAATGATCTTTAGTTGCCATACCGTCTGTTGTCAGCACCATTATATCAGGTTCCGGGGGTGTTGTGGAGTGCGGGAAGCAGCCACGAATTGCATCACAAAAAATGTTACCGAAGTAAAGACTAGGGAGACATCGTTGACTCATAATGCATGTTACCGAAAAAACATGCATAGAAAGGGACTGCATTATGAGTTCAAACGCCAAAAGGGAA
>JBFMCL010000016.1 GCA_040754395.1 Nitrospirota bacterium
CCGTCTACAGGAACCAGTATCTTCATTTTTTCCTCCTTAGACTTCCTTCTTTACTTTCGCCTTCTTCATGCTCAGTCCTATGCCCTCAAAGATGAAGAAGATCGCATATCCCCACCACATTGTATAGACCACATAGAATACCAGCAGGGTTGTCATCATGCCGGCTTTATCCTTCACCTTCACCGCATCAACCTTGTAGAAGTTGTAGGAGGCCTCAATCGCCTTCTTGGTCACATCCGAAACTATCTTGGCTTCCTCGATCTTCTTCTCCTTCTTGAATGCCTTGTCTATCTTGGGAAGGACATTGTTCCACTGACGGAACATCTGCTTTTCGTCATCAGTCGCCATGGCCTCCGCATATTTGGCTTTTATCTTGTCGCCCTCATTCCTAAACATGACATCCGCATCCTCCAGGGCTGCCTTCAGGACCATGCCAAGGTCGCCTTCGATTTTCATTTCCGCGCCATTCACCTCTACCGTGGATCCGGGATTCACCGTGAACAGCTTTGATGCGCGCTCAGCCCTTTTTTCGGACTCTCCGGGCTTATCCTCAGGTTTGCTGATATTGATGGTGACCGAAAACATCTTTCCCATAAACTGTTCGTTGTTTTTCTGTACCTTGGGGATGAAATACGATGACCCCTTTGCAAGCTGGTTGAACATCTCATCAGCCCACTGCAATCCGTTCTGCGGCTTTCCTTCTGGCGTCTTCGGGAATATCGGTGAAAACATCAGAAACAGCACCACGAAAAAGGATATGGCCAAAATTATGCCGATCCCCATATGTTTTTTTGCCTGTGCCATTGTTATCCCTCCTCTCTTAATTTCCCGATGTTGACAAAGAACTTGCTGATAACCCACACACCGAAAAACCCGATTATGATCCAGAATACGATATTGCCCACGAATTCGATCTGTGTCACCAGGGACTTGGACATATTTATGTACTCAAGTTCGGTCAGTTTTTTCGGCAGCACCGTTGCCCTGTTGACAAAGCCTGCGAGGATTGACATTGCATAGAACCCTCTGATGTGTATCCCCTTCACGACCTTTGTCGTCAGCGCTCCTACCTGGATCCCGATCAGGGAGCCGATCAGCATGCCCATGGCGAGGGTGTAGAACACGTACCCGTAAATGGCATACTGCGCGATCGATGCAAGACCCGCGGTAAAGATGATCTGGAGGATATCGGTACCGACAGTTGTTGCGGTAGAGACACCGAATATATACACGAACATCGGAAAGGTGATAAAACCGCCGCCGACACCCATGATCGCTGCGAGCATTCCGACAATGACTCCACCCATCGCAAGAAACAGCCAGGAGATTCTCCTGCCGCCGAAGTCCTCATCAAAGGTGATCATCGGCGGGATATTGACCTTCTGAATGCTTACTGCAAGGGAAGTCATGCCTGTCGGTCCGCCATGGGCGTCATGTCCGCCTCCGCCACCGGAAGGTTTTCTCGTCGCCTTCAAAAAATCTATCATGGCATATGTGCCGAGGAACCCCAGCAATACCGCATACACCGTGCTGATAAAGGCCTCGCTCAGAAGCGGGTCCTTATTGTACAGCGTTTTATTGATCCAGCCGCCGATAAACGTACCGCCAGCCGAACCGACAAGAAATGCAATGGCAAGTTTGACCGAGACGTTGCCCAGTTTCTTGTGCACCGCGGTTCCCATGATCGCCTTTGCAAAGATATGGAACACATCCGTGCCGACCGCAAGAATTCCTTTCACTCCCGCTGCCATCAGCGCCGGAGTAATGATAAAGCCGCCCCCCGCGCCAATGCAGCCGGTAATCAGACCGGCCGCAAGGCCTACCGCGATCGAAACAATAAAGATCAGGTTTGAATAGTGGGCAGGCGCATATGCCGTCTTTCCGCCTATCACATCTGCTGCCTGTATCCAGGATACACCCAGTATCGGCAGCAGCAGGAGAAACAGGATCAGAAGTTTTTTCCGGTTTTTGATGATGTTCATCGAAACCTCATAATCCCATTTCGCATGAGCAATACTGGCCATTTTCAGAAATTCATACATCCTTCTTGGGAAACTCATTTCATCCCCTCCTTTTTGAAATTTCTATCGGTTATTTGATACGTTCGAATTCCATCTGGAACTTGTGCTTTTTCCAGCTTCCGATAAGCCTGGAATACGCAAGAACAGTTCCGTCTGAACCTGACAGGATCCTGCTGATCAGCAGTACTGAAGAACCCTTTTCGAGATTCAGATCTGCTGCAATGTCATTCTTCACTGCGGAGACTTCAACAGTCTGAACAATTTTAAATATCTTTTTTGTACCCTTTTCCTCTATCAGATCATAAAGGGACCTTTGGCGGATATCTTCCTGATCGATATCGGGAAGCAGGAACAACGGGATGATAAATTCTTCCGTATACGGTTCTTCCCCGATAACCTTTTTGCTCCTGATATAATAGACCTTATCCTGTGACATCATGATATTCCCGATGTCCTCAGAGGCCCCCCGAATGCCTCTCTCAAGTATCTCTCTCTCTGCCGTCACCTCCTCTCCATCGATATCTTCTGATAATCTTGTTCTCATCATAACCCCCGGCTGAGGGACAGAATACATTACAAAAGTGCCCTTGCCCTGCTGCCGTTTCAGACACCCTTCACGAACAAGTTCCTGAATTGCCTCTCTCACCGTCACCTTGCTTACATCGTATGTCCTGCAAAGCTCATCTTCGGTAGGTATTTGTGTGCCTACCGGCCACGCTCCGCTGTCTATCTTTTCCTTAATGATGGCATAGATCTGAACATACAGTTTCAGCTTGCTGTCTCTGTCTATGGTCTTTTCAATCCTCATATGCTTATTACTTCATGTCTTTATAATCTTTCCGTTAAAAAGCAATGATCATGCCATCTTTGCAACTAATTGAATTATCGATGTTATTTTATCTCAGCAATGGCAAGGTGCACCATTTTGTTGCGATTATTGGGGTTTTTTGGGACAATTAGTGCTGATTCATTATGTTGCAGTGAACTACTATGTTGCTATTTTTAGTTGCTTGATTTTTCTCTGGAGCTGTTGTCGGTACACACCAAGTTCCTTTGCCGCCTTCGAAATATTGCCACCCGACCTTTGCAGCGCAGACCATATTAATTCCTTCTCTATGTCGGTAATCGTCTCCTTCAGTTTCGGGGTTGCGATCACCTGCTGTGTCGGGGTCTTCAGCAGATACGAGGGCAGATCGGAAGGCAGTATTTCAGGGCTGTTTGCGAATGATATCGAATGTTCAATGATATTTTCAAGCTCCCTGATATTTCCGGGATAGGAGTAACTCATGAGGATGTTCAGGGCCTCTTCGGAAACCGTGCGTATCAGGATATCCTTTCTTTTCGCGGCATGCTTCTTCATGAAATGATTTACCAGAGAGGGAATATCTTCCATTCTGTTTTTCAGCAGAGGAAGATGGATGTTGATGACATTGATCCTGTAGAAAAGGTCTTCCCTGAAAACTCCCCTTTTACAGGCTATTGAGAGATCCTTGTTCGTCGCTGCAATGATCCTGACATCTATCTTGATATTGCGTGCACCCCCGATTCTCATCATCTCGCCTTCCTGAAGGACCCGCAGAATCTTTATCTGAAACAACGGGGAAACATCCCCTATTTCATCGAAAAAAACCGTACCTCCGTCAGCAACCTCAAGCAGACCCTTTTTGGTATAATTCGCACCGGTAAATGCGCCCTTTTCGAAACCAAACAGCTCCGATTCAAGAAGCGTATCAGGGATTGCGCCGCAGTTTATCGTCACGAATGACTTTTCATTTCTCGGACTCCACTTATGGATAGCTCTCGCCACCAACTCCTTCCCGGTTCCGCTTTCCCCGGTGATGAGCACGTTACTTTCGCTTACCGCTGCTTTTTTAATGAGACCGAACACCTCCTGTATAACAATGCTGGTACCGATCGTCTCGTCAAAACCGTATTCGGTGTCGAGTATCTTCTTTTTATGGTCCCTGACTACTCTGTTGATAATCTCGCCTGTCAGAGGTTTTTCCAGAAAATCGGTTGCGCCAAGTTTCATGGCTGCTACCGCTTTCCTGATATCGGAACTCCCGAATGCGATAACCGGAATGCGCTGCCGGAGCTCAAAAAGGTTTTTCTGCCAGTTTTCCATGTCGAGATCAAGAAACGCAATATCATATTTCAGGGGATTGACCGGGTCAGTGCCGACAGAAATGCCTTTCAGTTTCACATCTTTCCTACTGGCAGACTTGAATAAGGAACTTATATCTTTGGATTCATTCGACAGAATCAATATACTTCGCATTTCTTATTGTAAACCAGTCCGGGGGGAAAAAAGAATATCAGCAGGAAATGCATGTTCTGAACAGTCCTGCAAGGGTACCCGGAATCCCGGGCTTCTGCTCTGTCAGTCTGCATCCTCATGAATCAGGTCTATCACCGTCACTTCAGGGGGTGACAAGAGACGGATCGGCGGCCCCCATGTGCCTGATCCCCTGCTGACATAGAGCCAGGATCTTGCAGAGAGCTGTGCCAGTCCCGCCTGTGTAGGATAATAAAACCATGTAATGATGCTGAAAGGGAATATCTGCCCCTTGTGGACATGGCCCGAGAGCTGCAGGTCAAACAGTCCTGTTGAATTCGGGTCAATCAGCGGCCGGTGTTTCAGCAGCATAATAAACCTGTCTCCCGGGAAACCTGAAAGCAATGCAGTTTCGGTAATTGTCGGGGCAAGGCCTGCAGCCTTTACCTGAGAGTCATCTACTCCGGCAATAACAATGCTGCCTGCAGCAATTTCAGCCTCCCCGCGGAGCAGTCTGAACCCTGCCTTTTCGGTGAAATTCATCGCCTGACCGAGACCTGCATACAGTTCATGGTTCCCTGTGACCGCATATTTTCCGAACCTTGGCCTGACCTCCTGCAGCATTTCAGACAGTCCCGAAAGGTTGTCGAGCTGACCGTCCACAAGGTCACCTGTTGATACCAGGATATCCGGGTTTGCCCCTTTCACATGCCGGAGAATCCTTCTCAGTCTTTCCTCCCGCATAATCAGGCCGATGTGGACATCGGATATCTGCACTATCCTGAGTCTGCCGGTTTCCGCGGGTATCTTTGGAGTGGGTATCACTATTGTTTCAGTACGGATGTCTTTCGCCTCAAAATACCCGTATATTGAAAAGAGCAGGGCCAGTGAAAGCGGGATGAAAAACGCAGAATTCTTCGATACTGAGAGAGATGACAGGTCTTTATTGAGCATGACTCCCGAAGCATGCACTGTGAGCCTGTAGACATCGATTACCAGTGCAACAGATATGAATAAAAAAAGGATTCCCAGCCACATATATCCTGCATATGACGCCAGTCGTGCAAACGCCTCAAGGCCTGCCCTTTCGGACAGTCGTACGATGACCGGGGCAAAAATCATTGCCAGCATGAAGAGTGCAACGACTATGCTCGCAAGGGTGTTGAACGCGAACACAGACCTTGCCTTCAGGAAGACATACAGATGCATGCTGCCGTAGATGAGGAAAAAAGTGAGCAGAAAGAGTGTCATGACAAAATACCGTTATTCTTTATAATACACAATCGCCGGGAGAACATTCTTTTTCAGCTACTTTATCAGTCCTGATTATTCATGAACCATATTTACTAATAACAGAACATAGCGTGTTCTCTCATTCCCGGTCTTCGCCCCTCTCAATGCATTCCCGGTGCAATGCCCGCCTCTCCTCTCCTCATGAAAAAGACGAGCGGAACAATACAGAGCATCAGAATGCAGACAAGAAAAAACGCATCGTTGAATGACTGCATCGATGATTGCCTGAGGAGTTCCTTATACATGAGCCCGAGTGCCCCCTGCCCTGAGACTGATTCCTGCACACCCCTGTGTTCAAGGAAAGCTCTGCTTTGCTCGGCAAAAATCTGATAGTTGCTGTCAAAAGGGGTAAGATGTTCAACAAGACGGTTCTGATGGAACTGTGCCCTGCGTGAGAGAATCGTGGTAACGAAGGCAACACCGAAACTCCCGCCGAGGTTTCTGAGCAGGTTGTAAATGGCAGAGGCGTTCCCCATATCTTCCTTCCGTATCCCTGACATGGTCATGGTCGTGAGCGGAATGAAAAAGAACCCCATCCCTACGCCGAGAACGATCCTCGGCCATATGACGGTCCCGAAATCGGCATACAGGTTGAAATTGGACATCAGATAGGTTGCGTAGGCATTCACGATGATGCCGAAGGCGAGCAGGAACTTCGGATTGACCCGGTTCACCAGATTCCCTGCAACAGGCAGGGATATCAGGGTTGCCATGCCTCCCGGTCCCAGAACAAATCCAGCGAGAAAAGCGGTATAGCCCATGAGCGTCTGGAGATAGATCGGCAGGAGAACGATGCTGGCGAAGAGATTGAAAAATCCCATAAACATGATGAGGTTGCCGGTGCTGAACGAGATGTTTTTGAATGCCCTCAGGTTTACGACCGGGGATTCTGCATACAGCTCAACCACCACAAAAGCAATCAGGGAGACTACCGAAATGATGCTCATCCAGAAGATGAAGGGCGATGAAAACCAGTTCTCCTGCTGGCCCTTATCAAGGACTATCTGCAGGCAGCCGAGCCCAAGGGCGAGCAACACAAGCCCCCAGTAGTCAATCTTCAGTTTCGCCTTTGTCATATACGGCGGGTCCGTGATCACGAGCATGGTGAGGAAGATAGAGAGTATTCCTATCGGCACATTGATAAAGAATATCCAGTGCCACGACCAGTTGTCGGTTATCCACCCGCCGAGAAGCGGTCCCACAATGGGGCCGAACATAATTCCGACACCAAATACTGCCATCGCGATTCCGTGCTGCCGGGGGGGGAATGTCTCGAGCAGGATTGACTGGGACAAAGGCTGTAACGCCCCGCCTCCGATCCCCTGAAGGATCCTGAAGAAGATGAGACTCTGGAGACTCCATGCAGCCCCGCAGAGAAAAGAGCTTATGGTAAACATGGTGATCGAAATGATCAGGTATCGTTTCCTGCCGAAAAACCTGCTCAGCCATCCTGTCATGGGGATGATGATCGCGTTGGAAACAAGGTAGGAGGTGATCGACCAGGTCGACTCGTCGATGCCTGCAGACAGGCTGCCCCTTATATGGTCGAGGGCTACGTTGACCACAGAGGTGTCAATGATCTCTATGAGGGTGGGGATCATGACGGTGAGTGCAACGAGCCACTTATTCATGGCAACTGAGGAATTCTCTCACCTTTGCCCTGTCATTCGATCAGAACCGTCGGCACCACTGACATCCCAATGCGAAGGACATGTTCTTTGTCCGTATCTTTATCAAGCACAATCTTTACAGGAATTCTCTGGACAACTTTTACGTAATTCCCGGTCGCATTTTCGGGCGGGAAGAGAGAAAACACTGCTCCGGTACCTGACATGATGCTCTCTACCCTGCCTGAGAAGCTTTTCCTGCTATAGGTATCAACCTTTATCTTAACCTTCTGCCCCGGCCTTATCTTTTCGAGCAGCGTCTCCTTGTAATTTGCGGTCACCCAGATGTCGTCAAGCGGGACAACCGCCATGAGCGGCTGTCCCGTCTCAATCTGGTTACCGGTCTCAACCGATTTTTTCGTGATATACCCGTCGGACGGGGCATAGATCTTTGTATAGCCGAAATTCAGCCTGGCTGCATGGTATTTTGCCTCTTTCTCCCTTATCGCGGAATGCTGCGCCTCCTTCAATGCCTCAACCTGTTTTGTCACTGCTTTTTGTGTCTCGAGCGCCTTTTCTGCCTGCTTCAATTGCTCTTTCGCAGCCCTGACCTGTGCCATCGCAACATTATATGCGGTCACGGTCTTTTCGTATCTCTCCCTCGAGATGGTCTCCGATTTGTAGAGGTTCTCTGCCCTTTCGCTGTCCCTCGCTGCCTGCCTGAGCAGGGCTTCCTGCAGGTCGAGACCTGCTTTTGCGGTTTCCACTGCTGCACCAAGTTCTGCCAGTTGCGTGCGTGAGACGCCGATTCTTGCTTCTGCCTCTGCGAACTTCGCCTTCTCGGCACTTACCCCCGACATAGCCTCCTGAACCTTTACCTCATAATCGGCAGGATCAATTTCAATGAGCAAATCTCCCTGCCTGACCGCCTGATTCTCCTTTACATAGACGGCCTTCACGGTTCCCTTGATTCTTGATGCAATCGTATGTATCCTCCCGTCAATAAAGGCATCGTCTGTGGTAATATGAGTAGCCTTGTATCTGAGATAGAAAAAAAGGGCAACAGCACCGAGAAGTACAATCACACCAAGGACAAGAAATCCTATCTTTTTCTTTTTCTTATTCCCCTGTGCCGATGCATCGTTCATTTCATCTGTCATGTCCTTACCCTTTTCTCTTCTTTCCCATTTTTTCCTGCAGCTCATCAAAAAGGTCGTACACGACCGGCACTACCACAAGGGTTAAAAGAAGTGACGTGAGAAGTCCCCCGATGGTGGATATCGCCATCGGTGATCTCGTCTCAGCACCCTCACCGATTCCCATGGCAATCGGCATCATACCGAAGACTATCGCAAACGTCGTCATGAGTATCGGCCTCAGCCTGATCGGCCCCGCTGTGAGGATCGCTTCTTTTCTGTCCATTCCCTGGGCTCGTAACGTATTCGTATAGTCCACCAGAAGTATAGCATTTTTCTTCACCAGCCCCATGAGGAGGATCAGCCCTATGAAACTGAAGAGGTTAATGGTTTTCCCCGTGAGAAACAGTGCGCCGAATGCACCGATAAACGACAGGGGCATCGAGAGAAGAACCGTGACCGGGTGAATAAAGCTCTCGAACTGGGACGCGAGGATCATATATGCAAGTACAGCCCCGAGCACAATAGCAAACATCAGGTAATAGAAAGACTCGCCCATCACTTCGGCAGTTCCCTTGTAACTGCCCGCATAGCCCGGGGGAAGGATTCCCGCAGCTATCGAATCGAGTTCTGCCTTTGCCTGACCCAGCGGCTTTTCTTCCAGGTTTGCGAATACGGTGACCGCCCTCTGCCTGTCAACCCTGTTGATCACGCTCGGGCCACCGGCCTCCTGGATCCTGACGATATTCGAAAGCTCCACGAGTCTGCCGTCTCTGGCCCGCACAAAAATCCTCCCGATATCTTCAGGCATTGATCTGTCTTCGGGTGTCAGCCTGGCCCTCACATCATATCTTCGTCCCTTTGTTTCATCCTTGAATTTGGTCACGTCAGCCTCTCCCCCGATCAGAAAATTTGCCGCTTCCGCCACCGTTGCAATATCGACCCCCAGATCAGCCGCCTTGTCTCTGTTGATAAATACCTTGATCTCAGGTTTCCCGGTCTCAAGAGAGGTGTCCACATCGACTATTCCGGGAAGCTTCGAAAATTCCGTAATGATCTGTTTGGCATACTGTTCAACTGCCTTCAGATCGCTCCCCATGACCGAATACTGTATCGGCACGTTCCGGATTCCGCCGCCGATCAGCGAGACATCCTCTGCCGTGCCCTCCAGGCCTACGATGCCCCGGAACTGCTTTCTGATCTCCGCCATGATCTCCTGCTGTGTTCTGTCCCTCTTGTCTTTAGGCACAAGTGAGATGAACATCAGCCCCCTGTTCACCTGCCCCATCGAGAGCCCCTGTGCATAAAAGCATGTCTTCACCTCGGGGGTTGACCGCACAATATCTTCGGCCCTCTTGAAAAGCCTGTCAACCTCATCAACCGAATAGTCTATAGGGGCCTTCAGCCTTACCATAAATCTCGACTGGTCCTCAGGAGGCACAAATTCCTTGCCGATGAATGCGGTCATGAACATGCTGAGCACGAAGATGCCCGAGGCCGCGAGAATAACAAGCGCCCTGTGGTTCAGGGCAACCTGAAGAATCTTCCGGTAGAGGTCTTCGAGCTTCCCGTACCAGGCTTCGAGACGACCGGAAATCCGGGAAAGGACCGGTTTTTTTTGCTCAGGTATTCCCCCTCCGGGTTTTTTCCCGGCTTTAAGAGATCCGCCATGTCTCCCGAGATACCGCGATGCCATCATCGGCGTGAGCGTAAACGATACAAAAAGGGAGACGAGTACGGAAAAGACCACAGTGAGCGCAAACTGTAAAAAGAATCTTCCGACAATTCCTTTCATAAATGCGACAGGGAGGAAAATGGCGACTATCGCGAGGGTTGTTGCCATTACCGCAAGCCCTATCTCCTGGGTCGCAAAAGACGCAGCTTCCTTCGGGCTCATCCCCCGGTCGATATGGCGGTGGATATTTTCGATGACGATAATCGCGTCGTCAATCAGTATGCCGATAGACAATGAAAGTGCGAGCATCGTCATGTTGTTGAAAGTGAACCCGAAGACATTCATGAGGGTGAACGTTGCGATCACCGAAGTGGGGATGGCCAGTGCGCTGATAAGCGTCGTCCGGATATCCTTCAGAAACAGGAACACAATAAGAATGGCCAGCAGTCCTCCGTAGACCATGTGATACTGCACTTCACGGATAGAACGGTTGATGAAATCCGACTGATCAAAGGAAATGTCCAGTTTCATCCCCGGAGGGAGTGTCTTTCTGATATGCACAAGTTCCTTTTTTATCCGGTTAATCGTCTCGACCGTATTTGTCCCTGATTGCTTCTGGATGCCGAGACCCACCGCAGGAAGTCCGTTAAACCTCGCAATGGTACGTTTTTCCTCCATCGCATCCTCTGCCCTGCCAATGTCACTCAGCCTGACCGGCGCTCCCTTGTAATATGTGAGAATGAGATCATTGAACTGCTGCACATCCGGGAACTCGCCTTTGATCTTGACCGTGTACTCCTTCGTCCCGCTTTCGATTCTGCCGCCGGGCAGTTCCACATTCTGTCTCGCGAGAGCAGTCATAACATCCTGCGCGGTCATACCAAAGGCATTCAGCTTGTCCTTTTCAAGCCATACCCTCACCTGCCGGAGCCTGAGCCCTCCCAGCCTGACCGAACCAACACCGTTTATCCTCTGGAACTGTTCCTTCAATATTTCATCTGCATATGTGGAAAGATCCCGGATGGATTTTTCTCCGGAAAGGCCGAACCACATGATAGGCGTGGCGTCAGGGTCGACTTTTTCGATAATCGGATCATCGATGTCCTTCGGAAGCTTCCCCCGTATGACGGACACCTTCTCCCTGACATCCTGCACCGCCAGATCGATATCCCTTTCAAGGACAAATTCGACCGTAACCACGGAAACTCCTTCCGTGCTCGAGGAGGTGATGCTTTTGACGCCATTGATCGTATTGACTGCTCCCTCGATCTGGTCCGTTACATCGATGTCCATGATCTCGGGATTGGCACCCTTCAGGGTAGTGGTGATGTTCACTATCGGGAATTCCACCCTCGGGAAGAGGTCAACGCCTATTCTCGGGTAACTCACGACCCCGAGGATGACGAGTCCGAGAATCACCATGACTGCAAAGACAGGCCGTTTTATTGAGGTATCAGCAAGCCACATCTATTGTGTACTTCCCTTCTCCTGTCCGGCAACCGCAATCTTCGCCCCGTCGAACAGACTTTGCTGACCTACTGTCACGATCATTTCGCCTTCCCGGACCCCTTCAGTAATTTCAGTAAACTCTGCGTTGCGTCCGGCTGATGACTGGCTTCTAGCCCCGGCGGGAAGATGATATTTCTGCCCGACCTTTACCACTCTTTCCTTTGCCCTGTCCCCTTCAGCAACAAAGACCTTTATGGTGTCCCCTTCATAAAGCAGGGAGGTGACCGGGACAAGAATCACATCCCGCTCAGCTCCAGTATAGAGAGTTATGCGTGCAAACAGGCCGGGCTTGAGCTGCCCGCTCTGATTCGATATCTGTGCTTCTACCTGGAGAGACCTCGTATGTTCCTCAAGGCTTGGATAGATCGTGGTCAGTTTTCCCTGAAATTCCCTTTCCGGAAACGCATCTACCCTGAAGATGATCTCCTGTCCGCGTTTGATCTTTCCCAAATCCTTTTCCGTGACGGTGAATATCAGTTTTATGGGGTGGGATCTGATGATCGAAAAAAGAGGCGTACCATTCTTCACATAGTTCCCGCGCTCTATTTGCTTTTCCTTGACCTCCCCTGCGAGCGGGGAATGGATTTTTGTCTTTGCCTGCTTCTGCCTCGCAAGGGAAAGCGCAGCCTTTGCCCTGTCCACTTCCGAATCCGCAAGGGCCATTCGCGTGCGGACATCGTCAAACTGCTGTTGTGTGACAAGCTGCTCCCTGTAGAGCGCCTCTTTTCTCTGATATTCGAGCCTTATATTTGCAAGGGTTGCCTCCGCCTGTTTTACGGAGGCTTCAGCCCGCCTCACCTCCAGCACATAATCGCTATCATCAATCACTGCGAGCACCTGTCCTCTCGCAACACGTGAACCATTGTCTGCCCTGACATCCTTCAGAATTCCGTCGACTTCGGCACTCACCGTCACCTCTTCATACGGTATCAGTGTTCCGACCGTTTCTATGAACGGCCTCAGGGAACGCTTTTCTGCAGGCTGGGCATGGATATTCAAAATCCTCTCGGCAGGCATCCGGGCCTCTTTCTTCCTGCATCCGCCGAGAGATATCAGCGAGAACACGGCAAGCAGCATGCAGCCAATACCTAATACCAGAATATTTCTTTTCATTGTACGCACCCTTTCCTGTAGTCAGATAAGAACTTGCATCATCTTCACGGAGATCATTTATCTTTGATGACTGACTTCAGCAGAGTTCCTGTCGAACGCTTAAGCCTGAGAATTGCGAGATGATAATCGTATTCTGCCCTTGTCAATTCCCTCTCGGAATCAACGAGCAGGGTATTTGCATCGATCACATCGATACTCGTCGCGAGCCCGAATTCAAACTGTTTCGAGACAGCGTCATAATTCTCTCTCGCGAAACGTGCCTGATCTTCCAGCGATTTCAGGATGCCCGCTTGGGTCCTGGCGTCGAGAAATGCATTTTCCACTTCTATTCCGACCGTCTTTTTCATGTCATCGTACAGCATCTCGGACTGCCTTTGCTTTGCCACTGCCTCCCTCACCTCGGCCCTTCTCAAGCCCCCTTCAAAAAGGGGAAAGTCGAGCCTGAGCGCACCGTACACAGTCTCATCATTCAGAAAAGAGGATTGGGGATCCTCATCCCTTCTGGAATATATGCCCTCGAATGAAAGAACCGGCAGGTAAGATCCTTTTGCATATCTCACCTGCTGCCCGGCGATTTTCTTCTGCAGCCCGAGTGATTTCACCTCGGCCCTTTCCCCCATCGCCTCGTCTTTCAGAGATGAAAGGGACTGAAGATCATGCACCGGCGTCGCTGTGGCATCTTTGGTCACTCCTGGTTCCCTGCCAACCGGTTCCTTCAGAACAAAATCCTCATCAATACCGGACAGCCTTGCAAGCACTGCTTTTGCGAAAAGCAGGATATTCTCTGCCCTGACCAGACCGGACTGTGCACCGGAGAGTTCTGCCTCTGCTCTCAGAAGAGCTGTTTTCGAGACCTCACCCACTTTCAGCTTTATCTCTGCTTCATCCCTGTACTTCCTGAGTCTCTGCACATTCGCATGTGCAATCTCGACTGCACTCATTGCCTTCAGGACGTCATAATACGCCTCGGCGATGCGGAAAATATACGCCTCCCTGACGGCATCCGCATTATATCTGCTGCTCTCTATCCCTTTTTGGGCGATATCCAGCGCAATCACCTCTTTCCCGCCGAGAGATACCGATTGCTGTATCACCAGCCCCCATGAGGCAGATGACTCGGGCTGGACGCCAAAGCTCCCGGCAAAGCTTGAAAAGCTTTTCTTCTCGCGGTACCGTCTATAGTCTCCAAACGCCGAAATTCTCGGCAGGAGCGCTGAGACTGTCTTGTCTTTCTCTCTTTCTGCGATGAAGAGGTTCTCCTCTGATATTTTGACTTTCTCAGCACGTTCAAGGGCAATCCGGAACAGATCGTCGAGCGTATACGCCCCTTCCGCACAAACAGCGCCGGGACTGCAGAGGCAGATGGCAACAACAAGGATTGACAGACGTTTCAACACCGTGCTCATTTCGCCGTCCCTCTGATAAATATGTCGATGAAATCCCTCACGACTTTCTCTGAATCAATTTTCCCGTATTTTCTGAACAGATGGATTTCCCGCGTGTTGAAATACGAAAAGAACATCCCGAAGAAGGCACGGGCCCCGTTTTCCGTGTCGAACTCCCTGACAACCCCCTTCCGGTGAAGTTCATCGAAATACGAGGCGAGAGTCCTCAGCATCTCCTCTATAAAGCCATGGTATATCTTGTGGATCTTCTCCGGGTACCTGCGGACCTCGGAATGTATGATCTGGATCATTTCCTTTCTTGATTCGAGCGTTTCGAGGAAGCGTTCTGCGATAAGTACCAGCGCTTTTTTATATGGCATTTTCGTAATTTCAGGGAGCAGCCCCCGGAGCACGGGAAGGAATGAGTACATGCTCAGCACTTCTTCAAAAAGTTTCTCCTTTGAGGGGAAATGCCTAAAAAGGGTTATCTCCGCGACTCCTGCGTCCCTGGCGATTTCCCTGGTGGTGGCTCCGAGATACCCTTTCTCAGAAAACAGTTTCAGGGCTGTCTCAAGTATCTTGTCTCTCGTGGGAGAAATCACTTCGCCATGATTCATCGATCCTCCATTTATTCATCCCGGCAAATGATACGACAATGAATGTTAGCGCTAACTAACATTCTATTCATCGTTTCATCCGTTGTCAAGGATTTTCTGAACGCTGCGGGGGTTGGGAGGTTCCGCTATTCGTATCTCAGCGCGTCTATCGGGTTCAGCATGGATGCCTTATAGGCCGGGTAGAACCCGAAGAACAATCCTACCATTGCGGAGAAACCGAACGCAAGGAAGATCGAGAGTGGGGACACGATCGTTGACCATCCCGCGATCATTGCAATTATTTTGGAAGCCGAAATGCCGGTAATGATTCCTGCCACTCCTCCGATCAGGGACAAGGTGAGCGCTTCGATAAGAAACTGCAGCCTGATATCCCAGGTCTTTGCCCCGATCGCCATGCGTATCCCGATCTCCCGTGTCCTCTCGGTGACCGACACGAGCATGATGTTCATGATCCCTATCCCTCCCACAAGAAGAGAGACGGATGCAATTGCAGCAAGCAGAAGAGTCATAACCTGTGTCGACTGTTCAGCGGTCTGCATGATCGAGGTCAGATTTCGCACGGTAAAGTCATTCTCCTGTTTAGGTCCGATATGGTGCCTCTGCCTGAGCAGTTCGGTTATCTGCTTTTCTGCAGCCGCCATGTCTTCCTGGCTATTTGCTTTGACCATAATCCTCCGCACCATACCGGGGAACGCGGTGCCGAAGAGTTTTTTCTGGGCTGTGGTGATAGGGACGTAGATCGAGTCGTCCTGGTCCTGTCCCTGTAGGGACTGCCCCTTCGCAGAAAGAATCCCGATGACGGTAAATGGCACTTTTTGTATTCTCACTACCTGGCCGACCGGATCGGCTTCCCCGAATAAATTATCAACTACGGTCTTTCCGAGCAGACAGACCTTTGCAGCGTTTCTCACATCCTGCCGGGTAAATGCTCTTCCGGATTCAAGCGGCCAGTCCCGTATCGCGAGCATTCCCGGCGTTGTCCCTGTTACCCCGGTCGACCAGTTCTGTGAACCGTAGACGACCTGCGCAACGCCGTTATGGATAGGGGCAACGTCCGAAACAGCGGGACATTCGCTCTGTATCGCCGCTGCATCGTCGATGGTGAGCGTGGTCTGGGTGCCGGAGCCCATCCTCACCCCTGCCGAGGTCGTGGCGCCCGGAAGGATCATGATGAGGTTGCTTCCGATGCTCGCTATCTGTTCCGCGATTCTTTTACTCGCACCCATCCCGATGGAGAGCATGGCGATCACCGCTCCGACACCTATGATGATGCCGAGCATGGTGAGCGCGGAACGCATCTTATTGCGTTTCAATGCCCTGAATGAGATGCGTATTGTAGTCGGGATATCAATCATGACATCCCTGTCCTTTCGTCGCTGATAATCCTGCCGTCGAGGAATCTGATAATCCTCCGGCCGTACGCAGCGATGTCCTGCTCATGGGTCACGAGTATAACCGTGATGCCTGATTCTGTGTTCAGTCTGGTAAAGAGTTCCATGATCTCGGCGCTCGTCTTGGTATCGAGGTTCCCTGTCGGCTCATCTGCGAGGATAATCGCCGCGTTATTCACGAGAGCCCGTGCGATGGCAACCCTCTGCTGCTGCCCGCCGGAAAGCTGGCCGGGAGAGGAATCCTCCCGTCCTGCGAGCCCCACGTTTTTCAGCGCTTCTTCTGCGCGGCCTCTCCGGTCTTTCGCCGGAAGGCCGTTATAGAGCATCGGAAGTTCCACATTCTCGATGGCAGACGTCCGGGGGAGAAGGTTGAAGCCCTGGAAGACAAACCCGACCTTCTTGTTCCGAATCTGCGCCCGCTCGTCCCTGCCGAGAGTTCCCACATCCGTGCCCTCCAGCAGATACTGGCCGCGTGAAGGAATGTCGAGGCATCCGAGGATGTTCATGAACGTGGATTTTCCCGAACCCGACGGTCCCATGATTGCAACGAATTCTCCTGATTCGATGCATACGGAAACCTGCATGAGGGCATTCACTTCGATGGAACCGGTCCGGTATATTTTGCAGATATCCCTGGTTTCTATAAGCGCCATATCAGAAAAATCTCGGTCCCGGAGGCGCCTCCTGCTTCTTCTGCCCCCTGGCTGCGGACTCGATGATTACGTTCTGTCCTTCCCTGAGGGTATCCGAAGTGATTTCGGTATAACTTCCGTCGCTGATACCGGCAGCAATATTGATACGCTTTGGCTGCCCCTGTTCCAGTATCCATATTCCTGGACCGCCTGCTGCTTTTTTCTCCGCCCTCTTCTTCTCATTTTCATCGAGTTTGAACCTGAGCGCAGCATTCGGTATTTTCAGGACATCTTTTTTTATCGAAATAATAATCGACACGTTCGCGGTCATTCCCGGTTTGAGTTTGAGTTCAGGGTTCTCCACCTGAATCACCACATCATAGGTCACAACGTTCTGGACCGTAATCGGCGCGTTCCTTACCTGCCACACCTTTCCCTTGAATACAAGATCGGGATATGCGTCAACCGTAAACTCGACATCCTGTCCGTCTTTCACCTTTCCTATATCGGCCTCGTCCACATTCGTGTCGATCTGCATCTTGGTGAGGTCCTGGGCTATGGTGAACAATGTCGGAGTCTGAAAACTTGCTGCAACGGTCTGCCCCACATCCACGTTCCTTGATATCACCACACCGTCCACAGGAGAGAGTATCTTCGTATAGCGGAGATTCGTCTCGGCAAACTCGAGTGCTGCCATTGTCTGGGCAACCTGGGACTTCGCGGCGCTTACTGATGCCTTTACAGTCTCATAGTTTGTTTCTGCCGTATCCAGATCGCTCCGTGCGATGATATTCTTCGAGAACAGTTCAGTATTTCTTTCCAGAGTCCGTTTTGCGTCTACCAGGGTTGCTCCGGCTTTTTCAAGATTTGCCTGAGCCGCGAGGAGGTTAGCGCTTGCCTGCTGCACCTGCGCCTGGAATGTTGCAGGATCTATCTGCGCGATGATCTGGCCTTTTTTTACCAGGGAATTGAAATCGACGGATATGCTCTTGATCGTGCCGGAAACCTGGGTGCCGACAAGGACCGTGGTGACTGCATTTACCGTGCCTGTCGCGGTAACCGACGTCACGATATCACCTTTGGAAACTTTTTCTGTTTTGAACTTAACGTCACCGCTCTTGTTTTTAAGCAGAAAGAACGTTACCGCAACTAGCACTGCCCCTATGATGACAATGAAGAGTGTCTTTTTCATTTCAGCCCCATGGCCTTTACAAGACTTGCCTGGGCGATCTTATCAGCATAAAGTGCCTGGATATAATAGGTTCTTGCATTCGCCAGACCTACCTCCGCATCAGTCACCTCTATGGGGTTCCCGACACCTGCTGCGTATCTGCCGTTTGCTATTTCCAGATTCTCCTGTGCCTGTTCTACACCGAGTTTTGCCGTGGGGATTGCTTCTTCGGCTGCCCTGAGGGTCAGGTATGCCTGCTGTACCTCAAGGAATATTATCTGTCTCAGTAACTCTTCGTTCGCTTTCAGGATATTCAGGTTCGCCCTTGCTTCTTCCACCTGATGTTTCGTAAGGAAACCGTTGAACAAAGGGAACGACAGGGTTGCCCCTGCATTCCATCCATGTTCAAGCGGGAACTGTTCCCCTGACCAACTGTATCCTGCGCTCCCGGTCAAGACGGGATAATACCCTGTCTTTGCAAGGCCGACCGCACTCTCTGCCGCCTTCCTCTGTGTAACGATTGACTTCAAGTCAGGCCTGTTTTCGTATGCTTTTTTCATTGCTTCTTCCAGAGTGATATCATATTTCTCAAAAGTCATTGTTTCATTGAGTGTGTATTCAGGTGCATCAGGAACTCCCATAACATTGTTCAGGGTTACAACAGAGACCTTGAAAGCGTTCTCATTCCTGATCAGGTTCAGCTTCGCATTGCTCACGTCAACCTCTGCTTTTGTCACATCAAATTTCGGTTTTGTGCCTACTTCATAAAAACCCTTCGCCTGTTCCAGATGCTGTTGGGTTTGCTTCACAGTATCTTCAGCGACCATCACATTATATTTTGCCTGCACAACCCCATAGTATGCCTTCTTGACTGAAAGGATAATCTGATCGCTGGTATTTCTCAGGTCTGAACGGGATGAATCGAGGGTTAAGTTCCGGATTCTTACCTGGGTTGGAGTTTTGCCGAAGTCATAGATCATCTGGCTGAGATTTAACCCGGTGGAATATTCATCAAATGCATCTCCTGATGAACTGAATGAAGCCCCCTGAGTACCTGATAAACGGGATAAACCTCCTGACGCCGGCGATATTCTGCTATAGCTCGATGACCAGTTGACCTGTGGGAAATAATTTGACCTTGCCTGGCCAACCCTGCTCGCATTCACATCAACTGCCCCTTGTGCAGCGATGATGGACGGCTGCATTTGCAGCGCTATTTCAATACACCTCTCCAGAGTGAGGGTTTCGCCTTTTTTTATAATCTCCTCTGCTTCTGCTTGCAAGGGTACAATCAATACAAAAAATGATATAAAAACAATCCATTGCCTCATCGCAACCTCCTATGGGTTCTCCGCCATCTCAGACTTTTTTCTTCCCGCATGCCTGCCGAACAAGGCTTTCGCTTTCGCCTGAAATATATCCATGTAATAGTACACAACAGGGGTGATATAAAGGGTCAGAAGCTGCGACACCGCGAGTCCCCCTACAACCGCAAGTCCCAGGGGACGGCGTGACTCTGCCCCTGCCCCGAAGCCGAGTGCAATCGGAAGTACTCCCATAAAGGCTGCCATGGTAGTCATCATGATAGGCCTGAAACGTATGATGCAACCCTGGTAGATGGCTTCGAGGGGCGGCTTGCCTTCTTTCCTTTCTGCATCGAGCGCGAAGTCGATCATCATGATCGCATTCTTCTTCACGATTCCCAGCAGCATGATGACGCCGACGAATGCGAAAACGTTCAGGTCTTTCTGGAAAATCATCAGGGTGATGAGCGCTCCAAACCCTGCCGCGGGAAGGCCTGAGAGGATGGTCAAGGGATGGATAAAGCTTTCATACAGGATACCGAGCACAATGTAAATGACGAATATGGCCATGATAAGGAGTATTGCCAATCCCTTTGTTGACGCCTGATATGCCTGTGCCGCTCCCTGAAATGTGTAGCTGACTGTCTGGGGAAGGGTTTCACGGGCGATTTTATCGATAATCGGCACTACGGTTCCCAAAGACACGCCGGGTTTCACGTTAAACGATATGGTTACCGCAGGGAGCTGCCCGAGATGGTTCACGCTCAGAGGTCCTATGCTCCGGGTGAGTTTTGCAACCGAATCCAGGGGAACAAGGCTCCCGTTTGATGACCTGACATAGAGCAGGGAAAGCGCAGAAGGATCCGTCTGATAGCGGGGTTCCAGTTCAAGGATTACCTGGTATTGATTGTTCGGGGCATAGATAGTGGAAATCTGCCGGGACCCATAGGCATAATAAAGCGCATCTTCAATCTGCTGTGCCGTTAAACCGACCGCAGATGCCTTGTCCCTGTCTATCTCGACGTTCACCTGAGGGTTTGTTATCTGGAGATCATTCGTGACATCCTGAAGTTCGGGAATCTTGCCCATCTTTTCCTGCATCTGGGGAACGACCATGTAGAGTTCGTCGGTATCAGGACTCTGGAGGGTGAACTGATACTGCGCCTTGGTAAGCTGCCCGCCGATCCTCACCGGAGGCGGGTTCTGGAGAAACATCATGATGCCGGGAACCTGCATGACCTTGGGCCGCATTTCCTGGATCACACCGTCTGCATCAAGACGCCGCTGGTCGCGCGGTTTCAGCCGGATAAACATGAAACCCGAATTCCCTCCAACCCGCGTCCCCCCCGGTCCGACAAACGACATGAACGATTCCACGTTTGGGTCCTTTGCAACGATATCGGCAAGGGCCTGCTGGTGGTGAACCATGTCATTGAATGAGATGCCCTGCTGCCCCTCGGTAAAACCGAATATCCCTCCGATATCATCGCTCGGCAGAAACCCCCAGGGAATGATCTTGAAAAGCGCCACAGTCACTATGGTAAGGATAAATGTGAATACCAGTGTGGCGAAGCGATATCTCAGTACTGTCCTGAGGGTCCGCTCATAGAGATTCAGCATGCCGGCGAAAAAGCGCTCCAGAAGGAGATAAAGCCTTCCGTGCTTCTCTTCTGCAGGAGGACGCAGGAAACGGCTGCAGAGCATCGGGGTCAGGGAGAGGGAAACAACACCGGATATGAGGATCGCAACGCTGATCGTTACCGCAAATTCATGGAGCAGACGTCCGAGGATGCCTCCCATAAAGAGCACGGGAATAAAGACCGCCACAAGGGAAAGAGTCATCGATAAGATAGTGAAGCCTATTTCTCTTGAACCGTTCAGGGCAGCTTCAAGCACGCCCTCTCCCTGCTCCATGTGACGGACTATGTTTTCGAGCATGACGATCGCATCATCGACAACGAATCCCACTGCGAGGATCAAAGCCATGAGAGAGATATTGTTCACCGTAAAACCCATGAGATACATGGCGGAGAATGTGCCGATGATCGAGAGGGGCAACGCGAGGCTCGGGATTATCGTTGCCGAGAGATTCCGGAGGAAAAGGAAGATAACCATGACCACGAGACAGACCGTGAGAAAAAGAGTAAATTGTACATCTCGTACCGAATCACGGATGGACGCCGAGCGGTCAAAGAGAATGTTGAGGTTCATCGAAGCAGGCATCTGTGACTGAAAAACCGGGAGGAGCTTTTTTATGCTGTCGACAACTTCAATGGTATTGGTGCCGGGCTGGCGCTGAATGGCGAGCACTATTGCACGGGTATTAGTATACCATCCGGCAATCTTGTCATTTTCGACACTGTCTATGACCCTCCCCACCTGTTCGAGGCGAACCGGGGAGCCGTCACGATAGGTAACGATTACCGGGCGGTATGCGTTCGCATTATAGAGCTGGCCGGTCGCCTGAACCACAAAGGATTTCTTGTCACCATAGAGTGTACCGGTAGGGAGGTTTACGTTTCCCTTCTGCACTGCTGCTGCCACTTCATCGATCCCGATCTTCCTGCTCGCAAGGATCAGGGGATCGACCTGTACTCTCACCGCATATTTCTGAGACCCGTAGATCAGGACCTGAGCAACACCGCTCAACATCGAAATTCTCTGGGCAATGAACGTATCCGCATATTCATTGACTGTGGACAGAGGGAGGGTCGGAGAACTGAGCGCAATATACAAAACAGGCTGATCAGCAGGATTGACCTTCCGGTACGAAGGAGGAGTCGGCATATCCGGAGGGAGTTGCCGCGTTGCTTTTGCGATCGCTGCCTGCACATCCTGGGCTGCCGCATCAATGTCTCTCTCAAGCGCAAACTGCAGCGTAATCTGGGTAATCCCGTTGCCGTTTGTAGAGGTCATGGAATCTATTCCGGCAATAGTGGAGAATTCTCGTTCAAGGGGTGTGGCAACGGCAGAGGCCATGGTCTCGGGAGTAGCACCCGGCAGATTGGCCGTCACCTGTATCGTCGGATAATCTACGTTCGGAAGATCACTGACCGGCAGAAGATGGTAGCCCATAAGTCCGAACACAATGAAGGCAAACATGACAAGAGACGTCATGACTGGCCTCCGGATGCACAATTCAGGGATGTTCATGCCTGATTATTTCCGTTCCGCACCGACAGGGGGTTTCACCTCGACAATGGCTCCGGGGAAAATCCTCATCTGACCGTCGGTGACGACCCGTTCGCCGGGTTGAAGCCCCTTCTCAATGACTGTTTCTTCTGCATGGGCCAGACTGACCTCAACAGGTCGCGACTCTACGGTAAGATCAGGTTTGATCACAAAGACATAGGAACCCTGTTGTCCGGTCTGGACAGCCTGAGAGGGAACCACTGTCGCATCCTGCATTGCGGTGAGCGTCATCGATACAGCGACGAACTGGCCCGGCCAGAGCCGCCTGTCGTTATTGGCAAACGTTGCCTTGAGCTTTATGGTTCCCGTGGCAACATCCACAGTATTGTCCACAAAAGTAACTACTCCCTGCTCCGGATATTTCTCATCCTTTCCGGTAACCACTGCCACATTCAGTCTTCCGGAAGACATATACTTCTTGATCTCCCCGAGGTATTGCTCGGGTACTGAAAAAGTTACATAAATCGGCTGGACCTGATTGATGGCAACCATTGCAGTATCGGCATTTGCCTTAATAAGATTTCCCTGATTGGCCATGAGATTCCCGGTTCTTCCCGTGATGGGGGAATGGATAGAACAGTATTGCAACTGCAGTCGTGCATATTCAACCAGCGCTTTGCCTGCGTTGACAACTGCTTCGAGGGTAGCAGCGCTGGTGCGGATCTGGTCGTACTGTTCCTGCGCCACATAGCCTTTCCTGACGAGTTCCTCATAGCGGCGGACTTCAACCCGTGCGTTTTCCAACTGAGCGGCATCTTTTGCAAGGTTTGCTTCAGCTTGTTTTAGCGATGCCTCATAAGGCCGTGAATCAATCGAGAAAAGGAGGTCGTCTTTCCTTACATCTTGTCCTTCCCGGAAATGGACCCGGGTGAGAATGCCACCTACCTGAGATTTCACCGAGACTGTGGAATATGGCTCCACATTGCCGACTGCCCTGATCTGCACCGGCACTGTTTTTTTCACCGCCTCGGCAACAACAACCGGAACAGAAGGCGGTTTGGAGGATTGCGATTTATCTCCTGAGCATGCGGCAATGATAGTGAACACCAGTACCAGGGCAAATATGAAACAGGGCGTTCTTCCCCGCATTTCCGGATATCCATAATTGTAGCTCATCCTTGACCCTCCCTCTGTGGATATTTCGCAGACCTGCCTGAATGCACGGACACATCCCTCCCCTTGCGGGAAGAAAGCAGCCCCTCCAGTACAAATTCATTCAGCATTATTGGCGTAACACGCACATCCGCATCCAGGGCCAGTGAAAGGACAACTCCTCTGAGTGCCCCGACGAGGATCGTGGCCATTGCCTCGGGATTGCATTCCCTGAACTCCCCGGACCGGATCCCGTGTGCGATAATATTTTCTATCAGTTCGCGCTGTTTTCTGAAAAAATTCCGTTTCTCACGAATCCCGAATGCAAACCCGTGCTCTCTGATGTGGAGAAGAATGAATTCCTTGTGCTTCAGAGCATATTCGAGATACAATTCCAGAAATTTTGATAACGCCCCCGATGCAGACTCTGCCTCTGAAACGGTCCTTTCGATCATGGCGGCCATCTCACGACGCTTGTCATGAATAAGGTTCCGGTAAAGTTCCTCCTTGGTATTGAAATACAGGTATACCCCGCCGATACTGATCCCCGCAGTCTTCGCAATCTCCCTAATACTGGTTTTTGCATAGCCTTTCCGCGAGAATACATCCATTGCGGCCTGCATGATCTTCTTTTTTGATTCTATACCTGAACGTTTGTTCATGTGAACCTGTGTTCAGTATATGAAAATAAATGCGGAGTGTCAATATGAATATTGTGCAGCGAAGTGGAATGCATTGGTGCGTACAGACTTCCTAAAAGAGTCGGAGCTGATCAGTTTTCCGTCCTGAAATCTTTTCTCAAAAAACCACCCAGTTACTTAGGGGGGAGCACAACTCCACACGTGAAAAACTCTATTCCGCGGGAAAGCTGTTGATGGCTGCCTGAAAAGGTATTCTGTCAGGAGCACCCGGTGCAATTTCCGATACCTGAAAGAATTTCAGAAATCAGGGAACATCTTGAGATAAAGTATGTTGCCATTTTCAGTTATTATATGGGCGGTGAGTATGCCGCCTTCAATATACTGCACACTGAATCCCTTATATCCGGCTGATTCAAGGTCTTTCGCATTTGCCGGACAGCCGCGTTCACATCCGGCGATGCCCCTGATCATGTTGAGAATCAATCCTTTCACATCAAGGGTCTCTATCTCGGTTTCTTTTGACAAGGCAAATCGTTGAATCTGTGAATGTATCGCATCAATATCAGGCTTATGAGGCTTATCAATCTGAACTGATATGGACGCGTTATTGATAATGACATCAAGAACCACAAGGCCTCCTCTTTTTTACGCTTTTCACTGAATATTCATCCCATGCGGCAACAGAAGAATTACGTCTGTTTCACATCTCCGGCTTGATTACAGCAAAAATACCGATGTGGCATTCTGTCGCATCGATATTGATCAGCCGGTATTATTGTACAGGCATGTACCGCTTACCGCCCGAGTACAAGGGCCTTGTTATGCGTCATTGGTGTTCCTTAGCCTTCGTTTTATTACCGCCAGAAGCCGCAACTGCAGAATCACCTGGAGGGCTTCCGGGTTCTTTTATCCGGCTGCTGGATTCGTTCGTTTCTTTCTCTTGCATAATGCTCTCCCTAACCAGCGCGGGCAACGCGGCGGACGCATTTGAAGCACGCTATTCTGGGTGTGGGATGAACAAGGCAGAACTCCGGAAACCGGATATTATTTTACCCCGATGATCCTGTTCTTCTCGTCAAGAAGCACAATCGTCGGTTTGAATCCCCTGAGTTCCCTGTCCTGAAAATACCTGTAACAGAAGATGATTACCCGGTCTCCGACTACGCCTTTTCTTGCTGTGGGGCCGTTGAGACAGATCTCGCCGGAGCCTTTCCTGCCGGGGATAACATATGTCTCGAAGCGCTCCCCGTTATTGAGATTGCTTATCATCACCTGCTCATAAGGAATAATTCCCGCCTTTTTCAGGAGTGATTCGTCTATGGTAATGCTGCCCTCATATGAAAGGTTGGAGTCTGTTACCGTTGCGGTATGTATTTTTGCCCTCAGGATGCACCTTAGCATGCTGTAATTTTCTTCCTATTCTATTATTTTCGGGACCCTGTAGAACTTCTCGGTATGCGATGGTGCATTCATGAGAGCGTCTTTACCGGGCAACGAAGGTTTCAGCACATCTTCGCGCATGACGTTATGCAGCGCAAGGACATGGGATGTGGGTTCAACATCCCCTGTGTCCAATTCATTCAGCTTCTCCATGTATCCGAGAATGCTGCTCATTTGGGAACTGAACAGTTCCTTCTCTTCCTCGGACAGGGAGAGCCTTGCAAGCATGGCGATATGTTCAATTTCTGTTCTTGATATTTTCACGGGAAAATCTAGATTTTTTCCAGGTTGGCGAACCTTACCGCAAGTCTTTTTACCCCGAAGTTGGGGAAATTGACCATGACCTTCAGGTCGTCTCCATCCCCGTAGCAGTCCCGGACTACCCCGATACCCCATGACGGATGTTTCACCCTGCATCCGGCAGTGTACAGGGTAAACGTATCTCTGGGCTTGACGCTTTTCTTGACAGGAGTAAGCTTTATCATCTGACGGCCTGTTATCTTTTCGATCCAGTTGCAGCACTCTCTGGGGATATCCCTCAGGAACCTCGACGGTTCCTGATCCTGCATTTTGGAATACAGTCTCCTCCTGCTGGCACCTGTGAGCCAGAGTACGTCCTTCGCACGGGTCATTCCCACATAAAAGAGCCTCCGCTCCTCGGCAATCTCATCCTCGTGATTCATCGCCTTGCAGTAAGGCAGAACACCTTCTTCAAGGCCTGTAATAAACACCACCGGAAACTCGAGCCCTTTTGCGTTGTGCAGGGTCATGAGAGAGACAAACTCCCCTTCCTTCACCTCGTCCATGCCGGTTATCATCAGCACCTTGTCGAGGAAATCTTTTATGTCCCTTCCCTCAGCAGAACTGATCAGTTCCTCCACATTTTTCATTCTTTCCTCGTTAAGGGTATCTGCATAGCCGGATTTTACTGCGATGCATCTCAGCATCTCTCCGGCGGACTTGAATTTTGACGGAGAGAACTTCTCGATTGTCTTTACGAATTGAGAAAGCTTTTCTTTCGCTGTACTCGAAAACTGATCTCCGCGGAGCATCGTCTTCAGGGCATTGAATAAGGGAATGGTCTTCTTCTTTGCCTCGGTCTCGATTCTTGAAAGAAGGGACGCGCCTATTCCCCTTGACGGGGTGTTGACAACTCTCCGGAAACTTACATTGTCTCCGCTGTTTACGGACAGGCGCATGTATGCGATGATGTCCTTGATCTCCTTTCTCTGGTAAAAACTGACGCCCCCCATGATTTTATACGGGAGCCCTTCATTCCGGAGCGCATCTTCGAGCACCCGTGACTGGAGATTAACGCGGTAGAATATCGCGAAGTCCCGGTAATTGTATATGCCTTTGAGATAGTATTCCTTTATGGCTTTTGCGATGTATTTTGCTTCGTCCTCATAGGTATTCAGCCAGCAATGGTGCACTTTTTCCCCGCTGCCCCTCTCTGTCCAGAGTTTCTTCGACTTCCTCTTCAGATTCTGCGCAATCACTGCTCCGGATACATCGAGGATATGCTGCGTCGAGCGGTAGTTCTGTTCAAGTTTGATGATCTTCACCTTGGGGAAATCATTTTCGAAACTGCTGATATTGCTGACATTGGCTCCCCTGAACTTGTAGATGCTCTGGTCATCATCTCCGACAACACAGATCTTCTCATGCCCCGATGCAAGGAGTTTCAGGAGCTTGTACTGCGCAAAGTTGGTGTCCTGGAATTCGTCGACCAGGATATAGGAAAACTTGTCCTGGTATTTCTCGCAAATATTTTTTTTCGTTTCAAACAATCTGACTGACAGCATGATGAGATCATCGTAATCCAGCGCATTGCTCCTTTTTAGTTCATCCTGGTACCGCACATAGACCTTCGCAAGTTTCTCGTCAAAACCGAACCCGTCAGCTGAAGAGAGAAAATCCTCGGGGCTGACGAGGGATGATTTCAGGAAGCTGATCCGTGAGCTTATGCCTTTGTAAAGGGCTTCATAGATCTTGAACTCCTTCAGAATATGGCGTATGAGGCAGCACTGGTCGTCTTCGTCGTAAATGGAAAAATTGGGATCGTACCCAATGGCCTTGCTTTCCTTTCTCAATATCCTGTTGCACTGTGAGTGAAATGTGCCTATCCATGACCCGTTGACGTCCTTATCGATGAGGCTGCTGATCCTGTGCTTCATTTCGTCGGCTGCCTTGTTCGTAAAGGTGACCGTCAGGATAGAATCTTTTGCATGCTTTTTTAACCTGGTCAGGTAAGAGAACTTGTGGGAAATGACCCGTGTTTTCCCGCTTCCCGCCCCCGCAAATACCATCAACGGGGTGTCATTGCACAAAAGAGCTTCTTTCTGCTGGGGGTTTAAATCATGCATTAATATCTCCTTTGACTTATTCATGTTAACAGATTCTCACCATTTTAATCTATGCTGCATCCCGGTTAACACGGTTTCTCGTGTCTTCCACGGTTCCTTAAAGGCAGGTCAACCCTGTTCCGCGAAAAACTCCGGAAACTCATAACTTCCCGACAGCCTTATTCAACGGTCACGCTTTTGGCAAGATTTCGTGGCTGATCGACATCACATCCCCGCAGGACACCGATGTGATACGCAAGCAACTGCATGGGAACCGCCATCAGCACCGTTGACAGATACGGATTCGTTGTCGGCACAAAGATGCTCCTGTCAGCGGTCCTGCAGATATCATCATGAGCATCATTTGTGATTAAAATAATTTTCCCCCCTCTGCTTTTTACCTCCTGGATATTGGAGGCCATCTTCTCAAACAACTCGTCCCTGTGTGCAAGTACCACGACAGGCATCTCTTCATCTATCAGCGCGATAGGACCATGTTTCATTTCACCTGCTGGATACCCTTCGGCATGAATATAGGAGATCTCTTTGAGCTTCAGTGCTCCCTCGAGCCCTACAGGATGGTGAATGCCCCTTCCAAGATACAGAAAATCCTGTGCTTTGAAAAATTCTTTTGCTACAGATATGATGTCTTCATCTGTTTTCAGAGCCTGTTCGACTTTTCCCGGCAGCATGAGGAGTTCTTTCAGAAGCGTCTGCGATTCATCGGTTGTGATTACCTTTCTGACTGTGCCGAGCGCAACCGTGAAGAGGTACAGACCTACAATCTGGGTGGTGAATGCCTTGGTCGAGGCGACCCCGATTTCAGGCCCCGAATGGGTATAGAATACGGCATCAGCCTCCCTTGAAGACGTGCTCCCGAGTACATTGCATATGCTCATTACCCTTGCGCCAAGTTTTTTTGCCTCCCTCTGTGCAGCAAGAGTGTCAGCGGTTTCACCTGATTGTGTGATGACAATCATAAGATCTCCGGGCCGGATTATCGGCTTTCTGTAGCGAAATTCCGACGCGATGTCAACCTCAACAGGGATTCGTACAAGTCCCTCTATCATGTATTTGCCGATGAGGGCTGCATGGTAGGATGTTCCGCAGGCCACAAGAAAAATACGCTCTGCCCTCGTAAGCGCCTCTTTGCTCATGCCGAATTCCTGAAGGTTCACTTCAGCATTTTCAAGACTGAACCTGCCTCTAAGGGTATCTGCGATTGCCCTGGGCTGTTCGTAGATTTCCTTGAGCATGAAATGCTTGTACCCGCCCTTTTCAGCCATTGAAGGGCTCCATGACACTGAGTTCACCTCTTTTCGGACGGTATTCCCTCCGGAATCGATGACACTGACTCCATTGCGGGTCAGCACAGCCATCTCTCCGTCATCAAGGAATATGACATCTCTCGAATAGCTCAGGAATGCCGGGATATCAGATGCGACAAAATATTCGCCTTCACTCAGTCCCACGACAAGGGGGCTGTCCTTTCTCACTGCCACTATCTTGTCCGGTTCATCCTGACTGATCACGGCTATCGCGTACGTGCCTTCAACCTCTTTCAGCGCTTTCCTGACCGCATCCTCCAGCGTGCTTCCCCTTGTGTGTTCGTGAATAAGGTGGCAGAGCACCTCAGTATCAGTTTCCGAAGAGAAAACATATCCTTTCCCGGTCAGTGTCTTTTTTAGGGCAAGATAATTCTCAATAATGCCGTTATGCACGAGAACTATTCCGTCAGACCTGTGTGGATGTGCGTTTTCATCAGACGGTCTTCCATGCGTGGCCCATCGTGTATGGCCTATCGCGTTATGGCTGGACGGGCTCTCTGATTCAATGAGAGAAGAGAGTTCCTTTATCTTTCCGAGACATCTTCTGACCTCGATCCCCTTATCCGAAAAAAATGCAACCCCCGCAGAATCATACCCCCGGTATTCAAGGCGCTTCAGTCCTTCCAGCACAACGGATACTGCATTTTTCGTTCCGACATAACCAATTATCCCGCACATACGTTAATCAGCCGGGCAAAAAACACTTGGATGAGAGCCAACTGCAAGGAGTATAGTCGCCTGCTCCTGTCTATCAGATCTCCGCTTAATGTTTTCCGCTCCGGGCTCCTTTCAATTTTTTCCTTCTTTTCTGGACCCAGCCTTCGATAGTTTTCTGCTGCACCCTGGTTAGGGCCAGGGATCCCGAAGGCACATCCTTTGTGATCGTCGAACCCGCGCCCACATAGGCTCCCCTGCCTACCTTTACAGGCGCAACAAGCTGCGAATCACTTCCGATAAAAACGCTGTCCTCAACCGTAGTTATATGTTTGTGATGGCCGTCATAGTTGCAGGTTATGGTTCCAGCCCCGATATTCACATTTCTGCCAATCTTTGCATCACCCAGATACGCAAGGTGCGATGCCTTTGTATTGGGGCCTATGACTGACTTTTTCACCTCGACAAAATTCCCAATCCGGGCACCTTCTCCTATCTCTGATCCGGGTCGTATATGGGCAAAAGGTCCGACCGAGGCCCCCTTTTTCACCACAGACCCTTCGATCAGTGTAGAGTCTTTGATCGTTGCACCTTCTTCCACAATACTGTCCAGAATTCTCACATTCGGGAATATCGTGCAATTTTTCCCTATCCTGGTGCTGCCTTCGAAATGGACATTCGGATACACCGTGGTCCCCTGCCCGAGGGAGGTATCTGCAGAAATGAACACCGATCCGGCATCAATAAACCTCACCCCGCGGGCCTGCCATCCCCTGACCATCCTCTGTTTCATCATCTGTTCCGCCTCGCGGAGTTCTGCAATGGTATTTATTCCGGTGAATTCCTCTTCCGATCCGATACAGAACGCACTGACCTTAAAGCCCCTGTCCTTTGCGAGACGGACAATGTCGGTCAGATAGTACTCACCCTTCGATGCATTCAGCGGGATGTCCTTCAAAAGATGCAATGCGTCTGATTCAATTGCATATACCCCGCTGTTCACTTCACGGACCTTTTTCTGTATTTCGGTTGCGTCACGGTTTTCGATGATGGCGGTTATTCTTCCCCTGTCATCCTTTATGATTCTTCCGTACGAACCGGGGTCTTCTGCAACAAAAGAAAGCACAGATATCCTGTTTTTTCTCTTCCTGTGAAGTCCAACGAATTTTTTGAGACTGCCGGCGGTGATCAGGGGAGTGTCTCCATTCACAATCATGACTGTGCCCCTGAAACCCCTCAGGGAAGGCAATGCCACGGATACTGCGTTGCCTGTGCCTTTGGCTTCTCTCTGCAGTGCAAAGGTAACTGAATCTGCATTCCGCAGTGATGCCTTTATTTCTTTCGCGTGTTTTCCGATGACTACAATGGTCTTTTCCGGCCTGACCTGAAAAAGGCAGTTCAGCACATATTGCAGCATGGGAGTTCCGTGCAGCCTGTGGAGCACTTTGGGCAGAGATGAATTCATCCTTGTTCCGAGTCCGGCAGCCAGCACAACGACCGCCAGCCTCATCCCTTTACCTCGGAAATCTTGGCAGGAGTTGCTATCCCGCCGGAAAGGATAATTCTTATCCCCTCTTCAATCGAAATATTCGTAAAAAAGATATGTTCGTCCTGGAAGAGTGCAATTTCACCGAAATATACAAGATTGGTTGGAATATAGACCGCCTTCAGCACGGTCTCTTTTCCGTCCCTTGCAGTTTCCATCACACATTCCTTGGTGAGGAATCCATATGCGTAAACCCCGGGCCTCGGATATTCGACAACCACGAATTTCTTGAAAGAGGTTTTCTGGCTCTCAGGGGAAAATGCATCGACAAGCTGTTTCACCGCGGTATAAATTCCCTTGAACCCGGGGATTTTCAGAAAAATGTTTTCGATCCACTCGATGATTCTTCTGCCAATAACATTCGTCGAAATGATCCCGACTATGAATATAAGAAGCACGGCTGAAAAAAACCCGAGGCCGGGAACATGATAGCCCAGGACCTGAAAATAGAGGGGTTCAAGAAGGCCGTCAACAAAGTTGAAAAACCAGCCTACAACGAGAAAAGTGATGACGGTCGGAATGGAAATCAGCAGGCCTGCTAAAAATCTTCTGCGGAAGGTTGCCCTGATGGAAATACCCATCTTATTTCTCAACCTTGGCGATCACCTCGTCAGGAACGTCAAAATTTGAATATACATTCTGGACATCATCATGATCTTCCAGCGCTTCGATCAGCCGCATGATCTGTTCTGCCTGTTTTTCTTCGACGACTGCATACGTTTTCGGCAACATGGTAATTTCTGCAAGGGATACCGGGATTCCCGCTTTTTCAAGTGCGGTTTTTATCTGCTGCAGATTTTCAGGAGCAGTGATAATTTCGTAATTCTCCTCTTTCTGGTTATTCTTCATGTCTTCGGCGCCACCCTCAAGCGCAACCGCCATGAGGGTATCTTCATCGGTCCTGTCTTTTTCTATGAGGATGTATCCCTTTTTTTCGAAAAGCCATGCTACACATCCTGCTTCACCCAAATTGCCGCCGTTTTTTGTCATGAGATGCCTTATATCAGAGCTTGTCCTGTTCTTGTTGTCTGTCATAATATCTATAAGAATCGCCGCACCTCCCGGACCATACCCCTCATACTGGAATTCTTCATACGATACTCCGGGAAGCTCACCGGTGCCCTTCATGATTGCCCTCTTGATATTGTCACCCGGCATGTTTACTTCTTTTGCCTTCTCGATCGCGGTCCTCAGCCTGGGGTTGCCTGAAAGGTCACCGCCTCCAAGCCGTGCAGATACGGAAATTTCCTTCACGATCTTGGTGAAAACCTTCCCGCGTTTTGCGTCGGTACTCGCTTTTTTATGCTTGATTTGCGCCCATTTGGAATGTCCTGCCACTATCCCCCTCCGGTAAGAACATGTGAATGTGTAATCTTTATGATAATGCCACAGAGATTGGCCTGTCAAGCCTCAAGCCCGTATTCCTTTATCTTCGTGAGGAGTGTCTTGTAGCTCACCTGCAGGATTTCAGCCGCCTTCGTCTTGTTCCCTTTTGTCTCTTTCAGGACATCAGAGATCCTCCGGGACTCAGCCTTTCTCTGCGCCTCCTTTGACACCGCTTCGAGCGGTCCTGTCATCGTGAACACCTCTTCGGGAGCACTGAATCCGGGTTGCCTGCTGAACATAAAAAGCTCCGGGGGCAGCGTGTCTCCGTCAGAAAGAATCACCGCTCTTTCGACGGCATTTTCGAGTTCTCTTACGTTGCCTTTCCAGTGATAATGCATAAGCAGATCCAGTACCTCCTTCGAAATACTCTTCAGCGGCGTCTTTATCTCACGGCAATACTGGTTGACGAAGTATTCCGCGAGCAGTGGGATATCCTCCCTTCTCTCCCGCAGGGGCGGTATTTTGACCGGAAATACATTCAGCCGGTAATAAAGGTCCTCCCGGAACTTTTTATCCTCGACCGCCTTTTCAAGGTCTTTGTTGCTTGCAGCAACAATCCTTACATCAACCGTGATAGGCCTGACCGCACCGACCCGTTCAATTTCTCCCTCTTCGATCGCCCTCAGGAGTTTTGACTGTATCGTGAGATCCATATCTCCGATTTCATCGAGAAAAATGGTTCCTTTGTCCGCCATTTCAAACTTGCCCAGCTTTTTGGTCTCTGCACCAGTAAATGCACCTTTTTCGTGCCCGAAAAGCTCTGACTCAAGCAGGTCCCTCGGGATTGCAGCACAGTTGATCGGAACGAACGGGTAGCTTTTCCTGTTGCTCAGGTGATGAATTGCCCTCGCAAAAAGCTCCTTACCGGTACCGCTTTCACCAATCAGAAGCACCGTTGCGTTTGTAGGGGCAACCTTCTGAATAATCTGCGCAACAGAGACTATCGCCTCGCTCCTTCCGATAATCCTCGGCATCCCGAACTTTGATGCAAATTCTTCTTTTAAAAGAATATTTTCAGTGGTAATCCTCTGGTTCTCCAGTGCCCGCCTTATGAGCACAAGGAGGTGATCGGTATCAAACGGTTTGGTGATAAAATCAAACGCACCCTGTTTCATCGCCTCTACCGCGGTCTCAACAGACCCAAAGGCGGTCATGATAATGACCGGCCGTATCTGGTTTTCTTCTTTCGATACCCTGAGAATTTCTATCCCGTTCTTTTGCGGCAGCTTCAGGTCTGTCAGAACAAGGTCAATCTTTCCCTCCTTCAGACAATTGATCCCCTCCATCCCGTTTTTCGCAGAAATTACCCTGTATCCTTCAGCCTCAAGGGTCAGTTTCAGCATCTCTGCCATGGATTCCTTATCTTCTATCACAAGAATCGTTTCCATGGAATCAGACTTTCGCCTCTCTCAAGGCTTCTTTACAGGAACATTTCCGCGCTGAAGGAACCAGTCTGAGAGTCTCTTTCAAAAGTGTTCTCAGGCGCCCGGAAGCTTTCTGCATTGTTTCCACAACCTCTGTTGCGGTAAGCTTTTTT
Organism: Nitrospirota bacterium; assembly: GCA_040754395.1. Classification (NCBI taxonomy): domain Bacteria; kingdom Pseudomonadati; phylum Nitrospirota; species Nitrospirota bacterium. The sequence continues at coordinate 34,291 of JBFMCL010000016.1, forward strand.
TCCCGCACTCCGGGGGCGAAGTTGGTAACAACGGCGATGCCGGCATAGCACATCTCTGCTTCCCGGGCAAGGGCAGCTTCAGGCATTGCCGTCATCCCGACAACATCCGCACCCGCACGGGCAAAAAAGCGTATCTCAGCTCTCGTTTCAAGCCTTGGTCCGTTGGTACATACATAAGTTCCTGATTTTTTAACAGATATTTTTGTTTTTTTACCCGCAGTCAGAACGACCTTCCTCAGTGCGGCACAATACGGTTCCGTAAAATCCACATGATACACCCCTGTATCGCCCTCCCAGAATGTAGATTTCCTTCCATCTGTCATATCGATGACCTGATCAAGCACTACCAGGTTCCCGGGAATCAGTGCCCTGTGAATCCCTCCTGTAGCACCAATCGATATGATCTTCGTGACCCCGAGCTCACGGAAACCCCATATGTTAGCCCTGTAATTAATCCTGTGCGGTGCGATAGAATGACGTTTGCCATGTCTTGGCAGGAATATGACATTTCGTTCTGAGAATTCTCCCATCAGATATGCATCAGAAGGTGAGCCAAAGGGCGTTTTGACCCTTTTCTCCCTTTTGATCGTGACTCCTTCAATCTGATAGAGACCGCTGCCCCCGATTATACCTATCATATTGCCCCTCTCCCGTTACCGGACATTGTTTCGTGGGGTAATCATTCCTCAGTAGGAGTATTGTACCTCAGAAACCGGAATTTTGATATATTGGGACCGCTTTTTCACGGACTGTAGTAAATAATACACACATTATTGTCGTCAGACAACACACTTGATCCTCATATGAAACAAATAATATCAACAAAAACTTTAACTTATCGTTCAAGAGCCAGTTTGTACGCCATTCCCGGGAGCAATCAGAAAACAGTAAAAAAAAACGGGTTTTTTCAATTCCTCTGGCATCGTATTTGCAATCTATTCCCATGTTTTTATTGATTAACGCCATGCGATTACAGAGAACTTTAAAACAGGAAATAAAATTCGAGGGAATCGGGCTTCACACAGGCCGGTATTCGAAGGTCTGCCTTAAACCGGCGCCGAGGGATACCGGGATCATTTTTGTACGGATAGACAAGGATCTGGCGATAAAGGCTTCTATCGGTTCCGTAACCGATACCGCGTTTGCCACAACTCTCGGCCTCAACGGGACAAGGGTCAAGACGGTTGAACACGTCCTTGCTGCCCTGGCAGGCCTCGGAATAGACAATGTATATATTGAACTGAATGGTACCGAGATCCCTATTCTGGACGGGAGTTCCCTGGAACTGACAAGCCTGATCCTCAACGCCGGCATCGCAAAACAGAGCAAAAAAAGACCGTATATACGAATCACACACCCTGTAGCTCTTACTGACGGCAATGCCGAGATTGCAGTGTTTCCGTATCATGGAAGACGGATCACCTACAGGATCCACTTCAATCATCATCTTCTCGGTGAACAGCAGCTGAGCCTGGATCTCACCGAGGAAAGTTTCACCCTGGAAATTGCCCCTGCAAGGACATTCGGATTCCTCAAGGACGTTGAGTATCTGAAGGCAAACGGGTTTGCAAGGGGCGGCTCATTCGACAACGCAATTATCCTCGGAGAAACCGGCATCCTGAATGCAACAGGTCTCAGGTTTAAGGATGAATTCGTGCGTCATAAAATCCTTGACCTTATCGGCGACTTTTCCCTGATCGGCTACCCGATTTACGGGCATGTTATTGCGAATAAGTCTGGCCATACGACAAATCTGAAGTTCCTGAAAAAGCTGCTCACCCATTCCGAATGCTGGGAGCTGGAGGCTGAAATCAGCCCGCAGCCTGTTCTCTCTTACTCATAATAATCATTTATTATCAATTATTTGCAATTTTTACTTGAATTTTTCCTCAGAATAGAGTTTCATATCTATGAAGACCGCAAAAAGAAGGCTGGAGAATTTCTCCTCCAGCCATAAAAATGTAAATACGCGTGTAAAGGAAACTTATTTCTTCTTTGCGGTCTTCTTTGTTGCCTTCTTCGCTGCTTTCTTGGTTGCCATGTAAGTTCACCCCCTTTCTACCCGCATTTTCCTGTGCAGAAAATGCCGGGCGTGCTACACTCAATGCCTCCCTATGAGAGTAATCCGCTTACCTCTCAAAAATTTTTTAAGGCTTGCCTCTCCCTTCTTTTTCCTGTATCTGTACTCTTCTTCATCCATAACAGTGCAGTCGATTTTTTGATCAAACCTTTTTTCAAGGTCTTTCAGTTCTTTCGCGAGTGATGACGATGCGCCGATAACAAATAAATCCACCGTCTCCACATCATCTTCCCCTTCTGCATATGGACCATAAAGGAAGGCGGCTTTTGCGCCGGAGGCCCTCAGGACAGCTTTTAAAGCTCCCGGCAGTCCGAGGGATTTTGTAATGAGGTTCTTGAGTTCGGAAAACAGGGGTGATTCCTTGTTTGCCTGGAAATACTTGAGGTTCACTATCTTTTCACTTGTTACGATACCCATCTTCTCGAGATTGTCGAGTTCCCGCTTGATGCCGGAAGGGTTTTTTCTGAGGAGCTTTGCTATTTCCCGGATGTAGAACTGCTCATCAGGGCTGTTCAGCAGCACGGAGAGAACATCTGCTCTGATTGATGACGAGAATAAACTTTTCAGCATATATTCACCTTAAGAATTTATACACTATTAAATCCTATTTGTCAACAATAAAATTCTATTTGAGAACAGATAATGCATTTTTGTAAACGATCCATATTTTAGAACAATTGTTCTCAATTGTTAAACTGTTATTGCGATATTGTCATCTTCCTGACCTTTGCCAGATTTATCAGATCATCGGCTTCATTCTTTTTCGGGGTCTCGAGAATCAGGGGGATGTTCCTGAATGCCCGTCTGTTGATAAACCGGCTCAGTGCGCTGATGCCAATGTTTCCGAGGCCGATATGCTCATGCCTGTCAACACCTGCGCCCGCCTCGCCCTTCGAGTCATTGAGATGAATAAGCTTCAGACTGTCCAAGCCGATATATTTTTCCATTTCACTCGATATCATGTCGGCCACGACTGTTTCCCTGATATCATAGCCGGCGGCAAACGCATGACAGGTATCCCAGCAAATGCCTGTATGAAGAATCACGTAATCCGCCCCGATCTTGTCAGCCCTTTCCATTTCGGTAACCAGCATCCCGACCGACTTCCTGCGCAAGGCTCCGTCCCGTGACGCCAAATTGACAAGGTAGGAGGCGTGGATAAATACCGGGGAAATATCGCGTTCCGCCCTGAGGGACCGGAACCTGGAAGCCTCCCGATCAGACAGGATTTTCACATCCCATCCCCTGGGATTATGAGAAAAAATTTGCAGGGTATTGCATCCGAGGGCATGGGCCCTTTCAAGGCTCAGATGCAGCCCGCCGGCTATGGAGGTATGGACGCCAATCCTGCGCATCAGCGCTCCTTCATCTGATTTGTGCACAGTATCATAACCCAGCCTTCCTATTCCTTTTCAAGCCACCGCTCCCCTGTGAGTTTCATGCCGATTGCTCCGAGGGGTGCAGTGAGAATTATGGAGAGAACAGAAACCGCAAGAATAACATCGCCGGACTTTATCCCCATTTCGAGCGGTACCGCGCCAATTGCTGCCTGAACTGTGGCTTTCGGGACATATGATATCACGCAGAAAAGACGCTCCCTGAAACTCATGTCGGTTCCCGTGACACTGAGATAGGTCCCAATGCTTCTGCCTGCCAATGCAACGAGTATGAGCACTACACCTCCAAGCCCGGAATCCCAGGCAACCTGGATATTGACCTGGGCGCCGACGAGCACAAACAGGAGGATCTCCGCGAAAATCCATATCTTGGAGAGCTTGCGGGAAATCTTGTGGGCCTTCGCCTCTGCTTTTTCGAGGAGAATAAAACCGATGGTCATAACACCTAACAGTGCAGACATCGATACCCTTGTTTTCAGTTCTTCTTCGAGCCACGTGAGAAGAACTGAAACAGCTACAACGACGATTGTCATCTTTGTCGCCCTGAGCCTGTATTTGTCGAACAACCGGTAAAGTATATATCCCGCAATTGCGCCTGCCGCGATTCCGAGCAGAATGGACTCAGGTATCTCAAGCAACTTCATGCCGATATCCGTGCCGGCTCCGGAGTACATCCCGAGGAGTATTGAAAAGACCACGATAACAAAGACATCATCAACTGATGAGGCGCCAAGTATGAGGGTAGGAATCCCTTTTCGTACCCCTCTCTTTTTGTCAATCAGTTCTATCATATACGGGACAACCACTGCAGGGGAGACAGCAGCAAGGATGGAACCCAGGATTGCAGCTTCGAAATAACTGATCCCGAGCAAAACCGGGGCAAGAAAAACAACAACAGCCCCCTCAAAAATGGCGGGGACACAGGACATAATGAGCGCGGTTCTGCCTACCCTGTTCAGGGTATCCTTCCTGAGTTCGAGCCCGGCCCGGAGGAGTATTACAATAAGAGCTACCATTCTGAGGTCAGCAGATACTTTCAGAAGTTCCGGCTGCATGACATTGAAAATATGCGGACCGCAGAGTATCCCTATAATGAGCATGCCAAGCAGGCCCGGCAGTTTTGCCCTGGTCAGAAGATAATCAGCAATAAGGCCAAGGATAACAATCAGTGCGATACTGATAGCCATGGAAACCTCCTCCGGTAGAGATTATCCGGCATCTTTACCTTCAACAAAAAAACCCCTACGCCCTCGCCTGCCCCTCTCATGATCGGAGAGGAACAGAAAAAGGAGTAGGGGTCATCAGTCCTTTGCAGGGACGGTTAAAGGCGAACCCCATCGCCTGTCTGAGTACACTATACAATGATCAAAAGACGCCTGTCAATGCACTGCAACCTCACTTGTTGCCGCAGCGCTTGCTTTTCGACGCCTGCGTTGTTTACTATCATCTGTATGAAAGTGCGAATCATTCCCGCCCTTATCCTGATGGTGCTGGCCACAGCGACCATATCACCGGCCGCTGATCAGATTTATCCTTTTTCACCAGACGAGATGGTAATCGGATCAATCCGGACCCATAAGATCGTGGGAGACGAATCTCTCATCGAGCTTGCAAGGACATTCGGGATCGGTTACAACGAAATCGTCGATGCAAACCCCGGACTGGACCCATTTGTTCCCGGTGAAGGAGAGGAGATAACGATTCCGACAGCCTGGATATTGCCTGACATCCCTTCGTTTGGGGGATTAATCATTAATATTTCTGAAATGAGGCTCTATTTTTTTTCGAAACATAGCAGCAGCACTGTCAGGACATTCCCCATAGGGATCGGAAGCGAAGGCAATGAAACCCCTGTAGGAAGCTTCAAAATAATCAAAAAAATGGTCAATCCAAGCTGGAACGTCCCCGAGTCCATCAGGAAAGAGAGACCGGAACTTCCCAGGGTGGTGCCCCCGGGCCCTGAAAACCCTCTTGGCACACATGCATTGCGTCTTTCTCTGGGAAGCATCCTGATACATGGCACAAACAGGCCCTTCGCCGTGGGAAGACGGGCAAGCCATGGCTGCATCAGGATGTATCCCGAGGATATTCCAAAGCTCTTTCAGGCTGTGCCGAAGGGGACGGAAGTAAGCATTATTCAGCAGCCGGTAAAGGTAGGCTTGCTCGGCAACAGGATATATCTGGAAGTGCACGAAGATCAGGCTATGCGGATTAATTATTTCGATGAAGCGGTGACATTGTTAAGGAAGCTCATGAAGAGACATGAAATCTACGACACCATTGACAAGGAAAAAATGCTGGCCGTCCTGAGGGAAAAAAGCGGCATGCCCGTTGATATTACCCGATAAAATAAAAGGGCTAAGAACCTTATATTCTTAGCCCCTGCAAAATTCAGGCGATGAGTCTTATTTCTTCTGCTGCAACTCAAACGATTTGGCGCACTTCTTTGCTGCTTCTTCGGCCCTTCGTGCAGAATCTTCAGCTTTTGCCGCAGCGGCTTCTGCCTTTCTGACAGCAGCATCTGCCTTATCGCAACATTCCTTTGCGGTCCTTATTGCATCTTGAGCCAATGACTTCGCTTCACGGGCATCCTGCTTTGCTGCATCAATCTCTGCCATTTTGCCTTCAATCGCAGAGAGACGCGACTCAATGGATGTAACTCTTGCTTCGAGTCTGCTGATTCTGTCAATCAAAGGATCAATCTGCTGTTTCACGTATTCTTTCGTCGCACAACCAAAAAGAGAGAGTAATAATAAAGAAAGGACTACCAACAACGTTACCTTTTTCATTTTACACCTCCTTTCTTATATATCATAGTTATCCCAATATTAAAGTAAAATCTACTGAATGTCAACAAAATAATTGATTTTGATGATTAATTTTTATATTTTTGCATAACTTCTGGGTATACACTGAAAAAAGCCTTGTTTCTGTGTTAGTATTGAGCGGTCATGGTCATAAAAGTAACTCGGCAGAATATCCGTGAGGTACTCCTTCATGCGGTTAATTTGCTTGAAAAGGGCGGCATCGTAGCGTTCCCGACTGAAACGTTTTATGGTCTCGGTGTGAAATTTGATAATGAAGAAGCCCTGAAAAAACTCCATGATATCAAGCAGAGACCAAAGGATAAAGCAATTCCGCTTATTATCGGGGATATGGCTCTTCTTGACACAATTGTAGCTTCCGCTAACCAGAAAGCGCATCTTCTCATGCAGAGACTGTGGCCCGGTCCTCTCACCTTCCTCCTGCCCGCCAGAAAAACTCTTTCCCAGCTCTTGACTGCGGGCACCGGGAAGATCGCGGTCAGGATGCCGGGAGAGTCGTTTGCTCTCCGTCTCGCAAAAGCCGCCGGGTTTGCGATAACCGCAACAAGTGCGAACCCGTCAGGCAGTTCTCCCGCATCTGATGCCTCCGCCGTACTCGGATATTTCGGCGATCGCATTGACCTCATCATCGATGCCGGGCCTTCTCCGGGAGGTCTTCCCTCAACTATAACTGAGGTGACCGATACAGGAATAAAAGTGCTCAGGGAAGGAGTGATCAGGAAGGAGCTTCTGTACTCTCTCTGACCTGTTTTTTCAGGCAATGCCTTTCAAATGAGGATGATATGGCAGCCGGTTTATCCTGGGGGTCTGACTGCCATACCTTGGAGGGGAAGAAAAAGTAAACGTATTCTTTTACTATAATAATAGTGGAATATTTTTTTACTTCCTGTGATCTGAATCACAAAAAAGAGAACAATCCAAAAAAAATGGTGATTCAGCCACACTCAGGCCAGTAAGAAAAGAAGACTGCGTAAGCAGCAATTCTGACTCAGAGGCCGGGCTCTGTTTTCCCGGTGTCCGGGTGCCCGGTATCCGGTGCCCCCTTCTTGCCTTTCGGTTTGAAGCGTATCATCGAAACGATAACCGCAGCAGCAATCATTCCAAAGAGTACGGAAAGAAAAATGACTATCGCGAGAGACGCTTCAAACTTCCAGAAAAAAAAGGTAATGGCGACCGGCAGCGCATTCTGTACAGAAAATACCGCCACAACGGTTAACACAATAAATACGAGAATTATCGTTGCCATAGATATCAGGAAAACCTGTTTGCCCTATCTGCTTTTTGGCTTTACGGAACGTTTCTTCGCCGGTTTCTTCACCGCTCCTTTCTGCGTGCCTTCCAGCTTCGTGATCTGGGCTTCGAGTTTTTTGACCCTAGTGAGGATTGCTTTCACCTTCTTGTCAAGCAAAGGGTTCTTCATCTTTGAACTCAGGTCATACACCTTTCCTCCGAGTTCTGCTATCTCACGCTGGACCTTGGTCTGAAGCTCAAAAATCTTCAATCTCCGCTTTCCTTCAACAGAAAGCTCTTCAGCCTTTTCCTTTACTACCGTTACCCCCTCCTTCACAATACCAACCCCTTCTTTCAATCCCTTCTGGATATCAGACTTTATTTTCTCCCAGAAATCCATTTTCCCCTCCTTGTTCATGTTGAATGAGAGTTTAGCAGATTCTCAGAAAGACGTAAAGAGAGTTTCTCCCCTGTATTATGTTCAGGAAGTCAATGCTCAGCCGGGTCTTCTGACTGATCCTGCCAGTGTTGCAGAAGCCGCATATAGCCACCAAAACCAGCGAGTGCATGCAGCAAGTCTATTGCCTTCATCTCATGACGTACAGGAGCATAATATTGGTAATGTACACCATTACGATCATGATGGTATCCCATGCCAGAAAAAGGGGTTTTTTCGTCGCACGGCACGTCAGGCCGATAACCGCGATAGTCATCATGATGATCGCTGACTGGGCGGAAATAATATGATCCGGACTAGCGGCCCCTGGGTAAAGAAGATATCATCGATTGCCAGAATGAAAATATTGAAGATGTTGCTTCCGAAGAGATTGCCGATGGCAAGGCCTACTGCGTCAATTTTCATTGCAGAAAGGGACACGACCACCTCGGGGAGGGATGTAGCTATTGCGATAAAGATATTTCCCACAAAGGTCTGACCGAGACCCGTCTGTTCGGCAATGCCTTCTCCGATTGCCGGCAGGAACGTTGCGGCTACAATCACAATAACAGCGTTGATGCTGTATTTGATGACCGCATCTCTTGTAGAAATGTCCTCGTATTTAAGTTCAGCAGCTTTCTCTTTCAGCGCCTCGGCAATAAGCCTTTTCTCATACTGATAGACAAACCGCATTGCAACCAGATAGATGATGATGAAGACGATGCTGTAAGGGCCGATCCATCCGAAAGGTGCTACTTCTTTCCCCATATAGATGCTTAAAGAAACAATCCCTATGAGGAGTATGCCAAAGGCTGCAGCAAGTATATTGCCCTAATGTGCCTTCGTTGATATGGGCATAACCCGGTAATTGGCATCCAGAATGGAAATGATCAGCATATTGAAGACACAGCTCCCGAGCACATCCCCGATCGCAATGTTCGGAACTCCCGCAAAGGTAACGGCGCTGATCCCTGTGACAAGTTCGGGGAGTGACGTAACTGATGCGATAAGCACCATTCCTATCCAGGCTCTGCCAAGTCCGGTCTTTTCCGCGATAATATCTCCATACCTCGAGAGCTTTGCCCCCGCGTAGATGATCAGTCCTGTGCAGATGAAAAAGCCTGTCCAGAGAAGTATCATGGTCCCCCCCTGAAATATGACAGCGCATTGTTGATGTTTTCCCTGTCCCCGGTGAAGAGCAAAAAATCTCCTTTTTTCAGCCTGAAATCAGGCTCGGGATTTGTATAAACCGTTTTCCCTCTTCTTACCGCGATTATAGTCACTCCGGTTTTTTTTCTGACCTGCAGATCTTTGATCGTCTTTTCATCGATATGGGATCCCTCTTCCACCCTGTATCCGTCGATTTCTATTTCGGGAAGCCATTCATACTTATCGAACAGGTGTCTTCTCGGCACTTCAACACTTCGCAGTGCAGTGTAACTGTTGCTCCTTATTTTTTCAACCATGGTGAGAATTGCGTTTCTCGGGAAACTGTACCGGTGCAGCACCCGTGAAAAAATCTCTATGGATGTTTCAAACTCTTCAGGGATAACCTCGTCAGCTCCCAGTGATTTGAGGTCATCCACTTCAATGAGATAACGGGTCCTTACGATGATATAAATATGCGGGTTCGCATGTCTTGCTATTGAAACGATCCTCCTCGTCGAGACCGGATCAGAAATCGCTATCACCAGAAGCCTTGCCTTTTCTACGCTCAGTTTATGGAGTATTTCCTGACTCGTCCCGTCTCCGTAATAAATCGGTTCACCCTTTTTCCTCATCTCCCGCACAGTATCACTGTTCATCTCAAGTACCGCATAGGGAATCTCCGCCTCTTTCAACACCCTTGCGAGATTTTTGCCGTTCAGACCGAATCCGATGATAATGACATGGTCGTGCTTTCGCCGCGGAGTTCCGTCAACGGCCTCTGAAAACCTTTTTCTGCTCAGTCTCCTGAGCATAGTTCTTGAGGACAACCATTCGGCTGCAGATGGAGCAACCTGCAATAAGAAAGGGGTAGCAATCATTGTGACGACTGAAGATGCAAGGAAAATCTGATAGAATTCTTCCTCAACAAGTCCTGACGCCTTTCCCGCCACAGCAAGCACAAACGAAAACTCGCCTATCTGTGCAAGACCAAGCCCTACGAGTACGGAAGATCTCAGGGAAGACCCAATCATCATGGCAGCTGCGGTACCGGTGGTCACTTTCATGATGAATATCACTATGACAACCTGTCCAATCCGGAAGACATTCTCCAGCACAAAGCCGGTATCCATCAGCATGCCGATGGATACGAAAAAAAGCCCCATGAAGCTGTCCTTGAACGGCAGTATGTCTGATATCGCCTGATGGGCGTATTCTGACTCTGATATGACAAGTCCTGCGAGAAAGGCCCCGAGGGCAAGGGAGAGTCCGAATTTTGATGTCAGGAGAGCGATACCGAGACAGAGAAGAATAATCGTGGTTAAGAAAAGCTCCCGGCTTTTGGTTCGAACAACCTGATGAAGCAGCGCAGGGACTATCCATCGTGCACTCAGCAATACCACCACTATTATCAGCGCTGCATTGCCCATCTTGATGCCCACATCGAGAATATCGATGCTGCTTCCGGACAATACCGGAACAAGAAGCATGAGCGGCACAATGCAGATGTCCTGGAAAATAAGGATACCGACCATGATGTGGCCATGAGGAGAGTCTATTTCACCCCGTTCGACAAGGAGTTTCAGGACAATCGCAGTGCTGCTCAGGGCATAAAGAAAACCGAAGAAAACTGACTTATTGACATTTCCTATCGCGATATACGTGGCAGAGGCCGATAGGATAATGGTAAGCAAAACCTGCGCTCCGCCTCCGCCGATTACAGCTTTTTTGATCCTGATAAGCTTTGTTAAGGAGAATTCGATACCGATTGTGAAGAGCAGGAGAATCACGCCGATTTCCGCAAGTATTTGTATAAAGTGAACGTCCTTGATTAACCCGACACCATGGGGACCTATGATAATTCCTGCAACAATAAACCCGATAAGCGAGGGCATTTTGAGCCGGTAAAGCAGCAGGATAACCGCTGCAGATGCAATAAAAATGACTTCAAGGGATTTGAGAAATTCAAATTCTATCGTCATTCTATAAAGGAAAAGTTATGGACTATTTCCCGGGACGGTATTCGCCATGAGAAGGTACCCTGAAACAGGGCCTTAACCGCGTGAAACTCCGGCTTCTCGAGAGAAGCAAAACCGGATCTGTTACATGCACAAAATGCCGTCATATTCCGATGCTGAAACGGTTTTTTTCTCACCCTTACCTGTAATATGGTGGATTTGTTATCTTTTCTTCAGATTCTTGGAGAATCCCTCAGCAATGCACATTACAGATGACTGATCTCATCCGTCTTTTCCTCACCTTTTATCTTTTTCTCAAGATAATCCTTTGCCACATCCCTGCCGCCAAGCCCGAATGCAAGAGAAATCGCAAAAACAACACCCCCGAAAATCACCGCAAAGGCAATGATTATTGTTTCCCTGCCGATTCCGAGCTGTTCCAGCGCCATGGTAACGGCGAGAAGAAAAATGGTCAGTTTGACAAATCTCGCCATCATGCCTGACAGCTTGAATCCGGCATTCACGGAGGCGATCAGCGCTGCACGTCCGAGAAAATTACTGAGAAAATACCCGAGAAACAGGATCAGTGCGGCAACGAAAACATTCGGCAGATACAGGATGAACCTTTCGAGTATCCGCTCAATAACAGGGACATTCAGTGAACGCAGTGAGAGGATTATAAAACTTATGATGGTTATCCACCCGATAATTTTTGAGAGGATAACTGAAACGGGCTCCCTGACCCCTCCTTTCTGCATCATTTCAACCATACCGGACTTCTCCGAAAATTTATCGAGTTTAATTGCTCTGAAAAGTCTCAGGAACACCGATTTGAGAATCACGCTGAGAACCAATCCCGCAACCAGAACAAGGACGGACGTCAGGACATCGGGAAGAAATTCCACTACCCTTTCAAGAAATCTATCAAATGGTTCGACAATCACTCTATCCAGAAAACCGTTCATTCATGCCTCCTTTCATTAACTCCACCTGTTCAATAAAAAGCTTTTATGTTCCTCGAAACTCAAACTCAATTTGTCGATCTTCTCCTCAACTTCTGCAGCGCTGCATTCCCATGTCTCAATGACAAATGAGGCGACTCTTCCTATATACAATGGGGTAAGTGACTTCAGCAGGTGTTCCCTGTTCAGCACCTTGCTGTGCGCTGCAAGTGCAAAGCTGTAAATAATCTCTACCCATATTTCATCCGGGATATGGAAATCAGTCTTCTGCATGACATCCGTCTTGTGCAGAAACCTCATGACCTCATCCGGCATAAAGCCCTTCCATATATCGTGCAATTCCCGTATACCAAGCCTGAACTTGTCAATCATTCTGTCGAGGTTTACCGCCACCGGTTCAAGTCCTACCGCGTACTGGAACCCGAAGGTTGGCACCCCCTCGGAACCTTTGACCGCCTTCCATGCATCAGCATATGTCTCCATCAGTTCAAAGGTTGCGCCGACGACCTGATAGAGCATAGCGCTGAGATCTGCTCCCGGATCCTTCGGATCATGGATCTTTGCGCCGAGGAATGCCTGGCATACCTTGAATTGGTTAGCAACTGCAGTTGTTGTCATCCATATGTCTATTCCGTACCTTGCCACATCAGTTTCCCAGACATCCTTTTCCAGATAATATTCTGCAAGCTTTCCGGAAAATCCGAAGTCTCCTCCGATAGGCTGTCGTATTCTCCTGCCATATAATGCCCTTGTCAGAGGGTAGATAATGCTGTTTGTTATTGTCCCGTCGTATTTATGCCTGTGATAAAGGGGTGCAACGTAATCAAATCCCCCCTCGATCAGGGGCTTTATCAGAAGCTCGATCCATTCGGGCGTAATGCTTCTGAGGTCCGAATCGACCACTGCGCATGCCTTCACGTTCAGGTTGCTGGCAATCGCGAAGATCGTTCTGAACGCGCTCCCTTTTCCGGGAATCCCGTGGTACGGCGTGGCTATCTTGAATACCGGCCCGACTTTATGATGGAGAAGGATTGCCTGGAAATCCTCCACAGTGGTTTTCTCGACAACCTCAGTTGTGCCATCGCTCGATCCACCGTCTGAATTCACCAGCACAGACTTCCTGTTCGGGAAATATTTTGCCAGTCCCGCCTGCACTGCCTTCACCACATGGCCTATCGTAGATGCATTGTTGTAGCTTGGGATGCCGACCAGAATATCGGCTTCCTGTATTTTCTCAATCTCTTCCTGTATCTCTTTTTTTATCATGACTCCTTCCATCTTCACCCTTTGTTTGTCCTGTTATGATTCCTTTCACTGATGCATCCGTGTTTTCCGCCATTTCCTAATTTATATCATAAAACCCACGGGTATGCGACATCTCCCCCTCATGCTGTTTCCTGCGAAGGGTAAATCCTCTCCAGCATGGCAACCGGGAAGTTGGCAAATACCTCCGAAAGATACAATGAGGTAGCATCCTTATGCGTATGAGCCTTTATCACCTCATCGGTAAAAATATTGCGATACAGGGCGCCTGGCTCCGCAATAGGTACGATCACGAACGAATTGCCCCAGACCACTTCACCAAAGGGAAGGTCATCCTGCCCGGAGATGAGTTGTGTCAGAAATCTCGGGGCAACCGCAATCAATCGTGCGTTTCCGAGTCTTCTGGCAAAGGCGCATACATTGTCAGCGCGGCTGCCCATTGCCTCAAGGGGGATATATTCCCCTTTCTCAAAAAGTTCCCGGTTTTCCCTCCGGTAATTCAGCGCCCTGATCGTGACAAACAACTTAACCTTTCCGTCTTCTTTATTCACCGTCAGATCCCTTGCAAGTTCATGCAGGGCACTTGCAGACTCTCGTGTCTTGAGCTCTTTGAGCGCCTCCATTCTCCTGGTGAAATCCACCGGTCTCCGGTTGTCAGGATCCACGAGGCTGAAATCCCAGAACTCCGTCCCCTGGTAAAAATCCGGAATGCCGGGAGAAGTTATTTTGAGAAGCACCTGGGACAGCGAATTGAACATGCCGAAACAGGAAATTCTCTTCTGGAAGGGAACAAAATCAGACAGGAACTGATTGTCGTCCGTACCGTCCAGAACCAAATCCACAAAGATCATGAAGGCTTCTTCATATATGGTATTGGGACTGATCCAGCTTGTATTGACCTTTGCCTCCCGTGCCGCCTTCAGCATGTATGCCCTGATCCTGCGTCTGAACATATCCTTTTCAGCACCGTCCATCTTGCCGGCCGGCCATGCCCCGATAAGCGTCTGATACAGAAGATATTCCTCGTTCAGGTCAGGAACCATTTGCCCCTCAACAACCGGCTTTTTCCTTTTATTCAACCGTCGCCAGTAAGCCAGATGTTTTTTCCACTCATCGGGAATCTCCGAGAGGACATTAATTCTTGCCCTCACATCTTCGCCCCGTTTTGTGTCATGTGTTGCAGTCGTGATGAGGGCATGGGGCCAGAATTTCATCCGCTCGATGTTCTTTCCGTGAAACGTCTCGAGGGAAGTACCAAATCGTTCAGGACATCCTCCCACTTCATTGAGCGAAACCAGCCGGTTATAGACATAAAAGACCGTATCCTCAAAACCCTTTGCCATGACGGGTCCGGTAAGCTGCTGCAGCCTCATGACAAAATCAAGCCACTCTTTTTTGTCGATGTCAGCAAAATTATCAGGATAATTCAGCAAAAGTATGTTCTTCAGAAAATCAAAGACAGATTCGCTGATCGCAGGGTTTTTGCGTTTCGCTTTTGAAATCGCAAATTCTATGTATCTCCGGTCCCTGTCGTCAACACCTGCCTGGTCGATATACGTTCTGTACACCGGGAAAATAGCGATCACTTCCACGATTGCTGACGTGAGACTGTTGAGGGTAAAATCACGGGTATGCCTGTCCTTTTCGGAAAGCCTGTCCAGGTAATGTCCCAGGGTGTTGATTTCGCTTGACATCGCCACCTGCATGATCAGTTTCTTCTTCTCATAGACGATCTCCTGGAAATTCATCCTTGATTTCGTAAATCTTTCATAGATATCGTCGAACACCTTCGCGTTCCCTGTCCTGATGAATATTCCGTTCAGCGCATTCAGAAAGACGTACCCGGTGGTGCTGAAAATCGTCCAGTCATCCGGCATCCTCTCCTCTTTCATGAGGATCTTCTCCCCGACTATATAAAAGGGTTTAAACTGCATATCCGAAGCTGTCAGGTCGTGGTACTGCTTCAGGATCTCATTCCTGAGTTCACGTCTCCTGTAAGGCAGCGCATTCTCTTTTTTCACACGTTCCGAGTAATGTAGCCGGGTCTGAAGAAAGCATTGTCGCTGCAGCTTCCGAAAGTACTCCGCAGGATTGTAAAGCCCGTCAGGATGATCAATCCTCAACCCGGTAACTTTTCCCTGTCCGATAAGCTTCATGACAAGACTGTGGCTTTTCTCGAACACATCGGGATTCTCCATCCGGATTGCCGCAAGACTGTTAATATCAAAGAACCTTCTGTAATTTATTTCCTCGGTTGCTACACGCCAGAAGGAAAGCCTGTATGCCTGGATCATGAGAAGCTCATCGAGAAGGTTAAAGCTTTCGGGATTACCCTTCGTGCCGTTGAACTCCCTGATATTGTTATCGATAAAGGATCTGATGTCCGGATTGTCCAGGTATATTTTTGCGATCCGCTTTTTTATAATCTCCTTCTCACGGTACCTTTCTGCAACTTTTTCGGGCTCGATTTCAGTGTAAAGGGGCAGATGCTCCAGTGCTGTAATTATGCTCAGCAACTCGACATACTCCGGATTATCCGGAGTCAGGATACGTTCGAGCTGATCAATCCGGTGCTTCAGAATATAAATATAGGTTTCTGGAATCACCGGAAACCTGTGTTCATAATAATGAATGAAAAATGCGCCTGCCTCGTAAGCCAGCCTGATTTCCTGGGCTTCGAGAACGTCACCGTACTGGTTGCCCAGGATGGGAATAAGTACCCTGTGTGTTAGGTCTTTTTTCAGGGGCCCCCAGTCTATATCGAAAAAGTCCGCATACCGGGAGCTTGTACCATTCTCAAGGATATCCTGCCACCAGATGTTGTCTTTGCTGTCAATACACATATGGTTTGGGACAATGTCGAGTATCTGCCCCATCCCGTATTTGTGAAGTTCCCTGATAAGGGCATTATACTCCTGCTCAGTGCCGACCTCGGGGTTCAATGCAGTCGGGTCAACGATATCGTATCCGTGCAGGCTTCCTTCCTTCGCTCTGAAATAGGGTGATGCATACATGTCAGTAATGCCGAGATCATGCAGATACTGGATGATCCTTTTCGCATTCCTGAATCTGAACTGCGTATTGAACTGCAGTCTGTAAGTCGAAACCGGGATCCTTGATACCAACAGCATTTCCATATTCTGAATGTTTTTTCCTCTTCTATTCCGACAGCACGGATGCGATGTTGAAAAAAAGCATCTCGCCCAGATATTTGAAATGATCAATCCACCGGATGGCATTCTCATCACCAGCTTGTGCCTTGGCGAGAAATGCGCGGTACGTGGTGCCCGCAATCCTGTAGAAGACGTTCTGGGTCTGCCAGAAATTCATTTCGACCGGCAGCAGTCTCACCAGCTCAAGCCCCTTCAGTATTTCCTGCATCAGACTGTCATCACTTGGGTTCTTCAGAAGGGCAGCTATCTGCTCCTCGAATTTTTTCCTTGCAGCGAACTCTATATCGACGGAATCCAGGACAACATGCCATTTTTTTATCTCACTGATCAGGTACTGTATCCTCTCTGCATCAAGATGCGGCTCCATAAACGCCTTCCTGATGTCGAAATTGAGGGTAACCTCGGCAGCGGCAAAAAAGGCTTTTTTCAGAGGTATCCCTGTCTCCTTCAGGAAACTCATCAGGATCCTGTTATTCTCATACATCTGACGATAGGCGTTTTCGAATTCCTCAAGCGTCTTCTGGATGAGCGTATTGATGATATTCCATTGCTCGTCCCTGAAAAGATTGGAGAGCGAGTAATTATGCATTCCAAAATGGTGATCCATGAGCCTCACGATATCCGCAAAGCTGCCCTTCTCAAACGTCGAGGATATTTCGTTCTTCATCGCACTGTAGGCAGCATGCCCGAGAAATGTCCTCACCCCGCCGCTGAGGGCATGCCCACCAAAATGCAGCACGCAGAAACTCACGGTCTCGGCTTCTCTGGTTATTGTAGACGATACCGATATCCTTCCTATCGCCAGCCTTGTCGCACCTGCCTCTATCCGGTAATAATCCTCCCTGCCGACACGATAACTGTTGATTACTGTTTCTTCTGCGTAGTCTTCGAAAAGCGAGCTGATCGCATAGTGTGCTCCCACTTTCTTGAGATCGATCATGGCAGGTTTGACATACTTTTCATAAATCTGTGAACCGTTTTCGTGTTCGGGCATATTGCTCTTCGCCAAAGACAGCCTGACCTTAAAAGCTTCTTCAAGACTGTCAGGGAAAATCTCCTCACAGAGCTGCACAGCCCTTCCCGCATACTGCATTACCTGAACGGTTTCGAGGCCGGAAAGCTCATCGAAAAACCAGCCGCAGCTGGTATACATAAGCATGGCATGCCTCTGAATCTCGAGGAGCTTCAGTACCGTAATCTCTTCCGAAGGGGTGAGTTCCCTTGTTGCATGCTCTGCAAAAAAGCGCTGCATCGAGTCCCGGGAACGGTCGAGAATCACCTCGATATATCTGTTGCGTGCCGCCCAGGGATATTGAAAATACTCCGAGGCAAGGTTTTCATAGATTGCCGCGAGTCTGTCTCTCAGCCAGTCAAGCGCAGCTCGCAGCGGACCTCTCCATTCCTGATTCCACGACGGATAGCCTCCTGAATTACATCCGCAGTTGCTCTTCCAGCGCTCGACCCCGTGAATACAGCTCCATGACGAATTCTGGAATATTTCGACTTCATAGGTCGGAGGGTGTTTTTCGAGATATTCGCCATAATTGGTTATTTGCGCAAGCCCGTTTTCCTCCAGATAATTCAGGGCATATGCGAGAGCCATATCACCAAACCGCTGATGGTGTCCATAGGTTTCGCCATCCGTGGCGATGTTCAGCATCTGCGGCCATTGTCTGATATCGGAGAAACCGCTCAAAAGACGGTTTGCAAAACCTTCGCCCCGTTTCAGAAGACCTTCGAACGCTACTGCCTGGGATATCGGCCCGTCATAAAAAAAGAGTGTGATCGACCGTCCCGAGGGGAGTCTGCACAGATAGGGCATGGTGGGATCGACCCGTGCCCCGCTCACGTCCCTCCACTTTCCGGTATTGATCTTCCTGACCCTCGACGCCTGGTGTGGCGCGAGAATAGTATAGACAATGCCGAGTTCGGAGAGGATTTCCAGGGTTGCGGTATCGACCGCGGTTTCCGCGAGCCACATTCCTTCAGGAGACCTTTTGAACCGGTATTCAAAATCCCTTATTCCCCACAAAATCTGTGTGCGCTTGTCCCTCTGGTTTGCCAAAGGCATAATGATATGGTTGTAAACCTGTGCAATGGCATTACCATGGCCGGAGCGCCATTGCATACTCTGCCGGTCTGATTCAAGAATTGCAGCATATAGTTCGGGAGAGTTCTTCTCGATCCATGAAAGCAGCGTCGGACCGATATTGAAGCTCGTTCTCGCGTAGTTGCTTACAATATTGAGGATCTTCCCGTCGCCGTCAAGGTTTCTGGATGCAGAATTCGGCGCATAACATTCAGCAGAAATTCTCTCATTCCAGTCATGATAGGGATGCGCGGAATCCTGTATCTCGATTGCCTCAAGCCAGGGGTTTTCTCTTGGCGGCTGGTAGTAATGCCCGTGGATGCATACATATCTTTTTGACATCAGTGCATCTTTCTCCTGTAGATCATGAAACTCCTTCCCCTCAGGGTTACTTTTTTGTTTCCTTTCAGCCTGTCAAGCAGCAAAGTACCCGGTCCTTTCCATTTCTTGTCGGAGGAATCAAGCACCTTGCTCCAGATACCCTGCGGAAGGTAGAGCTCGAATTTCCTGTCTTCCTCATTGAAATTGAAGCTGCAGAAGACATGGTCATCATCCTTCCACCGTCTCACGAACAGTATCCTGTCGTTTTCGGACACAATCACATCAAGGCTCTTCTTGTCATGATTCGAGAGGGCAGGAATATCCCTCCTTAGTCTGATCAGATGCGTATAGAATTCGAGGAGATTTTTATGGTTTCCCGTTTTTCTCTTTTCCCAGTGAATCTTGGAATTCTTAAACGTCCCCGGGCTCTGGGGATCAGGCGGCTCGCCGGTCCACGCAAATGCCCTGAACTCTTCCTTTCTTCCCTTCCTGACAGCCTCTATCAGATCCGGGTCGGTATGGCTGACAAAATAAAGGAACGGCGCGTCCTCTCCATATTCTTCTCCCATAAAGAGCAGCGGCACATATGGTGAAAGCAGCACAACTCCTGCAGACAGCTTGAGGGATTCGAATGAAATAAGGCTGGAAAGACGTTCGCCGAACATCCTGTTCCCGGTCTGATCGTGGTTCTGCGAAAAAACGATAAGCTGCGAGGCCGGGATATCCTTTGAGGAATTGCCATGGTTTCGTTTCCTGTACTCCGAATACTCACCCGAATAGACAAAGCCCTCTTTCATGGTCTTGACAAGATGCTCCATCTTCCCGAAATCTACATAGTATCCGCCTTTTTCTCCGGTGAGAAGAGTGTGGAGCGAATGGTGAAAATCGTCACACCATTGTGCATGAAGATTGAATCCCCCCGCTTTCCGCGGTCGTATCAGCCGCGTATCATTCATGTCGCTCTCGGCTATCAGAGAGAACCGTCTTTTCTGATAGGCTGAAAACTGTTTTACCGCACGCGCAAGCTCCTGAAGAAACGTCTTTGCGCTCAGGTCCGTAATACCATGGACAGCGTCAAGCCTGAGTGCATCGATATGATAATTGCCAAACCAGTGAAGTGCATTTTCGATGAAGAAGTTTCTGACTTCGTTGCTGTAGGCATCATCGAAATTCATGGCCATTCCCCAGGGGGTTCTGTACTTATCGGTAAAATACGGCCCGTAATCCCAAAGGTAGTTGCCTTCAGGACCAAGGTGGTTGTATACGACATCAAGGATGACGGCGATATCATGCTTATGGCATTCGTTCACAAGTCTCTTGAGACGTTCAGGCCCTCCGTAAGAGTTCTGGACCGCATAGGGAAACACACCGTCATATCCCCAGTTTCTCTCGCCAGGGAACTGGGCAACAGGCATAATCTCAATGGCATTTATCCCCATATCCCTGAGCCGGGAAAGCCGCGGTATCACCGCATCGAACGTGCCCCCGGGTGTAAAGGTTCCGACATGCAGTTCATACATGACCATCTCCGAGAGGGGGATTCCTTTCCAGTCGCTGTCAGTCCATCTGAAATTCCCGTGGTCAACAATCTGCGAGGGACCGTGAACACCTTCAGGCTGAAAATGCGATGCAGGGTCAGGCATGTCTGTTCCTTCCTTCAGACGATAGAAATACCGTGCATTTTCGGCTATGTCAGGCAGTGCAAGCTCCCAGTATCCTCCATGGGTTTTTTCCATGGGGACGATCTTCTCCACAGGGGAAACAAGTTTCAGTTCTACCGCCTCATGGAAAGGCGCCCACACCACAAATCTGCACTGTCCGCTGCCGGAGTGAAGAGCGCCGATTTTCATCTGTGTGTACCCCTGTGCCTGAAAAACAGAATGCCAAGCGGAGGCAATGTCAGGGAGAGGGAAAAAAATTTCCCGTGCGACGGCACCGGCGAGGCTTCCATGCCACCGATGTTTCCATGTCCGCTTCCCATATAGGTAACAGCATCGCTGTTCAGGATTTCCTGCCAGAACCCGCCCAGCGGCACACCGATCCTGTAATTGTAGCGGGGGACAGGGGTAAAATTGCAGACGATGAGAATCCGTTCATCAGAGATTCTTCCCTTCCTGAGAAAACTGATGACACTTTCCTCCCAGTTGTGGAAATCCACCCATTCGAACCCCTCTGTGCCGAAATCGACTTCATGAAGCGCCGGCTCTGACCTGTACAGATGATTCAGATCCCTTACCCAGGCCCGGACGCCCTGATGTAACGGATACTCAAGCACATGCCACTCGAGGCTTTCATCGTGATTCCATTCCTTCCATTGCGCGATCTCAGCCCCCATGAAGAGCAGCTTTTTGCCGGGGTGCGCATACATGTACCCGTAAAGCATTCGCAGATTTGCATATTTCTGCCACTCATCTCCTGACATCTTGCCAAAAAGCGACCCCTTGCCATGAACAACTTCGTCGTGTGACAGCGGGAGGACAAAATTTTCGGAAAAGGCATACCATATGCTGAAGGTAAGCTGATTATGGCGATATTTTCTGAACACCGGGTCGTTCGAAAAATAATCAAGCGTGTCGTGCATCCAGCCCATGTTCCATTTCATACCGAAGCCAAGTCCGCCGACATATGAAGGCCGGGAGACCATGGGCCAGGCAGTCGACTCTTCCGCAATAGTCTGTACATCCGGGAATTTTTCATAGACCATCTCATTGAACCGTTTCAGGAAGCTGATGGCCTCGATATTCTCTTTCCCCCCGTATTCATTCGGTATCCATTCACCTTCCTTCCTGCCGTAGTCGAGGTAGAGCATTGATGCGACTGCGTCGACCCTGATGCCGTCGATATGATATTTTTCAAGCCAGAACAGGGCGCTGCTGATGAGGAAATTCCTCACCTCATGCCGTCCGTAATTGAAAATATAGCTCTTCCAGTCAGGATGAAACCCTTTTTTCGGCTCTTCATGCTCATACAGATGGGTTCCGTCAAAATAAATAAGTCCGTGTTCGTCATCCGGGAAGTGAGAAGGCACCCAGTCAAGGATTACCCCGATGCCGTTCTGGTGCAGATGATCGATCAGGTACATGAAATCCTGCGGAGGCCCGTATCTGCTCGTGGGAGCAAAAAATCCCGTTACCTGATACCCCCACGAACCGTAAAACGGATGCTCCATGACCGGAAGGAATTCGACATGCGTAAACCCCATATCCTTTACGTATTCCGCAAGATAACGAGCCATTTCCCGGTAGGTTAGCGGCCTGTTTCCTTCTTCAGGAACCCTTCTCCATGACCCCGGGTGCACCTCATAGATCGACCATGGTGCATTGAGAGAATTGCGGGGCCGCCTGCTGCTCATCCATTCGCTGTCATTCCATTCGTAGTCCAGTCTCCGGACAATTGAAGCAGTTTTGGGCGGAACTTCACAATGATATGCAAACGGGTCGCATTTCTCGACCTTGTATCTGTTGTGTCGTGAGGCGATATGGTATTTATATACGCTTCCGTGTCCGGCACCGGGAATAAAACCCTCCCATATGCCGGAACCATCCCATCGTGCAGTCAGGGGGTGTGTTTTCCTGTCCCAGTCATTAAAATCACCGATTACTGATACCTTCTCAGCATTCGGAGCCCAGACCGAAAAAAGAGTGCCCTCAATACCGTCAACCGTCAGCGGATGTGATCCGAGCTTTTCATGCAGTGTAAAGTGGTTTCCCTCCTTAAAGAGATATATGTCATGATCAGTAAGGAGACTAACGTCATGCCTGATCAAATCTTTTTTCCTTCTTTTTTTGTCTGCCATTGTCATTCCTCCAGTAACCGACTTATCCCCTTCAGCGGAATCATGATCCAGTCAGGACGGTTATTGAGTTCATATCCGACTTCATACACCGCTTTTTCAAAGAGGAATATGTTCAGCAATATCTCAATGTCTGCGGGATTATCCGGGATATGCGAATTTCCTTTTGAGGCATCGAGATATGATCTGAGAAAAACCCCTCCGACACAGAGATACCAGCAATCAATCCACGGTTCAAGCGCCGGCATATCCTCCGACTTTAACAGTATGTGCTTGAAAAGCGCGGTGTACGCTGCATAATGAAAGGAGCGTATCATTCCCGCAACGTCCACAAACGGCGATCTCTTGAGCCTTCTCTCACTCAGGGATCTTGCAGGTTCCCCTTCGAAGTCGATAATCACAAAATCATTCCCGGTAAAGAGCACCTGACCGAGATGATAATCTCCGTGAACCCTCATTTTTGTTGCAGACATCTTCTGTCTGAGGAGCGCCTGATATCTCTGCACGATTTCCTTTTCAAACCTGAGAATCCTCGCCGATTCATTTCTCACTTCATCCGGGAGAGATGCCATGTTCTTCTTCAGGAGGTGAAAATTTCTCTTTGTGAGACTTTGCAGTGACTGGTAAAGTGACCTCTGGTAAAGGAGTGAAAAAGCCTCAGGTGCAAAGTCGGGCGATTCCCTGTCAGAGGTGAGCGAAAGGTGGAGTTCGGCCGTCCTCTTGCCAAGCAGCGATATCATCTCAAGAAAATCGCAGCCTATCAGTTCCCGGAAGAGCACGGGGACAGACTGGATGTCTCCGACACCTGTGAGAGCGGAAGGAACCTTGGGCATTTCCCTGATCTTCGGTCTTTTTGAAAGGACCCTTTCAAGATACCTTCCCGCAGCGTCAAGCGCATAGGTCCACGCATCTCCCTGGTTATGAACATATGCCTGAAGAATACCGATCACCACAGGCTCTGTACCGGCTACCCGGTATTCGATCGCTCCCGCAAAAGGCGACACATGAGGGAACAGCGCCTGTTCTGTCAGAAATCTGCCGACTTCGAGATCAGGGTTCATTCCCTCATCAAGTCTCCTGAAGAGCTTGAAAAACAGTTTCTTCCCATATAGGATTGCCGTATTGCTCTGTTCAGCTTTCAGCACCACCGACTTTTCCTCAAGCAGCTCCTTGCCCTTCAGAATCCTGAATAATCTTCCCGGATAGGAAGCAAGCTGACCGCGCATGCCTCTCACAACATGTCTGCCGGCAATCTGCACCAGCATTTCCTTCCGGAATGCATCATTGTAGATTCCGTCAAATATAATGCCATCCGTCTTTCCGGTTTTGATGCGTGCGACGATGATGTAGGGTTTTTCTTCGATAATCTTTTCCGCCTCAACCCCGGATACAAAAGAGATCGGAATCAGATAGACATCCGCCAGTCCCTCTGTATAAAAGACCTTTACAAAAAGTAACTGAGTTACAGAAGAATCTTTTCCGATGGGAATCTTTTCCATAATTCTGATCTGCCTGATCTTTCTTGCCTTTCCGCCAAACCACCTGCAGCCGGTAATATACTGCGGCAGTATTTCGTCTTCGAACTTCTCCCTGGTCTTTCCCCGGAATATTTCTTCCCAGCTGCCGCTCACCTGCAGTTCCGGCACAGGGGTGAACAGGTCGCTGAACCTCAGCACTTCTTCTTCCTTCTTGAGACAGAACCAGAAATAATCATAGAACCCCATGGTGAGCACATAAGGTGAATCCTTGATAATCGGGAATTTATTCCTGCTGAAGACCTCTTCCGGGGTATATCCGGAAAACCTTGAAAGATCCAGTTCAACCACCTGGGAATACCGGGAGATATTGACAACTACCAGGATTATTTCATCATTATACTTGCGGACAAAGGCAAGGACTTTCGGATTGTCTGAGAGAAGGAAATCGATCGTCCCGCGTCCGAACGCCTTGAACCGCTTTCTCATCGATATAATGCGCTTCATCCACCAGAGAAGCGATGATTGGTTGCTCTCCTGATTCTCCACATTCACAGACTCGTAGTGATATTCAGGGTCAATGATGACAGGAAGATAGAGTTTCTGGGGATTTGCCCTTGAAAACCCTGCATTCCTGTCAGCGCTCCACTGCATCGGCGTCCTCACCCCGTCTCTGTCACCAAGGTAGTAGTTGTCTCCCATGCCGATCTCATCGCCGTAATAGATCACCGGGGTTCCGGGCAAT
Organism: Nitrospirota bacterium; assembly: GCA_040754395.1. Lineage (NCBI taxonomy): Bacteria > Pseudomonadati > Nitrospirota > Nitrospirota bacterium. The sequence goes on from JBFMCL010000016.1 coordinate 59,184, forward strand.
GAGAACAGGAGGAAGTTCATAAGTTCTATCTTTCTCACATGGTTCCCGAGCAGTGGCGCCAGCCGCCTGCGGATGCCGAGGTTTATCCTTGCGCTGGGGTCCCTCGCATATACCTTGTACATGTAATCACGTTCTTCGTCGGTAACCATTTCAAGGGTCAGTTCATCATGATTCCTCAGGAAAAGCGCCCACTGGCATGTGTCAGGGATAGAGGGGGTCTGCTCAAAGATATCGATGATCGGAAACCTATCCTCCATCCAGAGCGACATGAAGATTCGTGGCATGAGCGGGAAATGAAAGGCCATATGGCATGCATCAGCGTCCCCGAAATAGCTCACGGCATCTTCAGGCCATTGATTGGCTTCTGCCAGAAGCATCCTGTTCTTGTATTTGCTGTCGACATACGCCCTCAGTTTCTTCAGAAACGCATAGGTCTCGGGGAGGTTCTCGCAGTTGGTTCCCTCACGCTCGTACAGATAGGGAACTGCGTCGAGCCTGAGGCCGTCGACCCCCATCGAAAACCAGTAGTCAATAACACGGAACATCGCCTTCTGGACATGGGGATTGTCAAAGTTCAGGTCAGGCTGATGGGCGTAAAAACGGTGCCAGTAATATGCCTTCGCAACAGGGTCCCATGACCAGTTCGACGTTTCAAAGTCCTTGAATATTATTCTCGTGTCGCTGTATTTTTCAGGGGTATCGCTCCAGACATAAAAGTTCCGCCACACAGAACCCGGCTTGGCTCTTCTTGATTTCTGAAACCATATATGCTGGTCGGAAGTATGGTTCAGAACAAGTTCAGTGATAACCCTTATACCCCTTCTGTGGGCCTGCCTCAGGAATTCCCTGAAGTCCTTCATAAGGCCGTATTTCTGATGGACACTCAGATAATCCGCAATGTCGTACCCGTCATCCCTCAGCGGCGACGGATAAAACGGCAGCAGCCACACCGCAGTTATTCCAAGGCTTTCGAGATAGTCCAGTTTCTTGGTGAGCCCCCTGAGATCTCCTGTTCCGTCACCACTGCTGTCATAAAAGGCCTTGATATGCAGCTCATATATGACTGCGTCCTTGTACCAGAACGGCTGGTCCTCAAAGTAGGATTCTGTTTTCCGCATCAACCGGTCTCCTTACATGAAGTAATCAAAATCCGTCTCCTTCTTCATCTGTCTTCTGAGGCTGAAGATATACGCGGGACAGATGAACGGGTTTATTTCGATATAGTTTCTCTCACCCTGCCATATGAACTTGTCGTTGCCGATGAGGTCATGGACCAGATACGGTTGGCCGGGATCGATGCCAAGTTCATCGAGAGGCACCTTCACCCAGCAGGAATGCTTATGGAACGGGTCAAGGTTAACCGCTATCAGCAGGATATTGGACAGGTCGCGCGTAACCTTCCCGTAAAACAGGATATTGTCATTATCGGCTTCATGGTGCCGGATATTAAATGTTTCATGAAGGGCCGCATTTTCCTTCCGTATCCTGTTGATCCGTGTGATGAAGTCCTTCAGGCTGCCCTCCCTCTGCCTGTCCCATTTCTTAAGCTCATATTTCTCTGAATAACTGTATTCTTCCTTTCCGGGAACTGCTTCGTTGACCGCCAGCTCATATGCAGGTCCGTATATGCCGTAATTCGAGGAAAGCGTCGCGGCCAGCACAAGCCTCATCATAAAGGCGTTCCTGCCGCCGTACTGAAGGTGCTCAGGGAGGATGTCCGGGGTATTCGGCCAGAAATTCGGCCTGAAATACTCCCTCACATCGGTTTTCGCAAGCTCATTGATATACTGCGCAAGCTCAAATTTTGTATTCCTCCAGGTGAAGTACGTGTAGGATTGGGTAAAACCGAGCTTTGCGAGACGAAACATCACCTTTGGTCGTGTAAACGCTTCGGAGAGGAAAATTACCTCTGGATAATCTTTTTTCACTTCGTGTATGAGCCATTCCCAGAAGGCAAATGGTTTGGTATGCGGGTTGTCAACCCTGAATATCCGGACTCCTTTTTCGATCCAGAAAAGTACCACATCTCTCAGCTCGTGCCACAGTTCCTGCCACTTCTCGGACTCGAAATTCAGGGGGATGATGTCTTCATATTTCTTGGGTGGATTCTCCGCATACTGCACGGTGCCGTCCGGACGCCAGCTGAACCACTCAGGGTGTTTCTTCACATACGGATGATCGGGAGAGCACTGGAACGCAAGGTCCATAGCGACATCGATGCCGTATTCCTTTGCCTTCTGTACAAACCGGCGAAAGTCTTCAATTGTCCCGAGTTCAGGGTGAACCGATTTGTGACCTCCCTCTCCTGAACCGATAGCCCATGGACTTCCGACATCATCAGGTGCGATGTCGAGTGTGTTGTTCTTTCCCTTGCGTTTGGTCCTCCCTATGGGATGAATGGGCGGAAAATAGAGGACATCAAAACCCATATCCGCAATTTCAGGGAGCAAGGATTCGCAATCACGAAACGTGCCGTGCGTTCCTTCTCCAGTGCCGCATGAACGCGGAAATATCTCGTACCAGGAACTGAAAAGGGCTTTCCCCGGTTCCACAACAACCGGCAGCTCTTTCTCATACATAACCGCAAAACGCCTGGGCAGGTAAGTGTCCATCAACTGCGCCAGTTCAGTCCCGGTTGCGTATGCAACGGCCTTTTCCCGCGTCTCGGTGTTGAAAAACTCGCGATACCCGGCGAGCCGCGCTACAATGTCATCAGACCCTGCGGCATTCTTCTCTGCATCCCCGATCATGAGTGCTCCTGTGGCAAAATCCGACTGGATATCCTGACCAGCGTCATGCTTCTTCTTGATATCTTTCTGCCACGTCCTGAACCGGTCAACCCATCCCAATATGCTATAGCGGTATTCCCCGATCTCCTCAACCGCAAACTCACCCCTCCAGCGGTCATTTTCAACATGCTGCATCGGGACTTCTTTCCAGCCACTTTCTTCCGCTCTCCTGTAAAGCAGGCGTGCAGAAACCGCATCGTGTCCGTCAGAAAAAATATCCGCCTCGACCGTCACATGCTCACCGACTGTTCTTTTCACGGAATATCTGCCGCAGTCGATTTCGGGTTTCACCCGTTCAATGATAATTCTTTTTCTTCCCTCTTTCATCGCGTTTCCCTTCACAGACAAATGTTATCCGATAGATTTGGTTCTTGCAACATGCACCAGGACAATGCTGGCAGATTTGGAACCGGCGATGGGGTCAGTCTCTTCTTCAACCGGTACAGATCACCGGTCAGAAAACGCCTCCATATGCTGTCTGAATCTAAATTGTAACCCCATAGCAGATTAATTGTGGTTATAATATAGCATAATTGTAGTTATATTACAACCCTATTATGCATGCGCTTTTTCGTTCACTGAAAAAATAATCCCGCCGTGGAAATCCGAAACCTTTTTATCCTGCTTGGGTAACGGAAAACTGTAAATCCAGGTTAGAGAGAGGTGAAGATTTTCTTGAATTCGAGATCTTCAGATGCCATAACATAGGAAATGAATGGAAAGTCCTGTGTCCTCTGGAAGATATTTTTCAGATACCGGCTGTAGTCCTCCGCATTTTCTTCCTGAGAAGGTGGACGGAGCCCCACAAAAACGCAATCAGAATCGTGTGAATGTTTCCTGATTGTGCCGAAAAGCCCGGATTCGTCCATAATCACTGCGTCAACGCCTGCTTCCAGTCGCACCTGTTCGATAAATGACATCAGACCTCTTTCAATCTCATGACGGTCATCTGTCGGGGAAATGACAGTCCTCAGGCGAAGACCAGAATTCTTCCAGGACGGACTCGTGCTCAGAAGGTGTGCGAGTGCAAGCACAAGCCCTGCATTGTTCCCTTTCTGTCCCCACCAGATATCGATTTTTTTCTCTTTTGCGCCCTCTTCCCTCTTCTGCCCTTCTTTCACGATGATAATATTGCGCCTGTTTTCATGCATCATCCTGATCATTTCGGCAAACGGAGTGATGTTTTCTTCCCCGGCAATTTCGCCTATCAGGACGGTATTGGGTTCAATCGGTCCGAATCCATAGCCTTTTATGAGTGCAGATATGCCATTGATGATGGTATCGGCAGGATATACTTTCACCATCGCCTTGACGTTTTTTTCCTCAAGATAGTTGCGTATTGTTGTCTCCATGCTCTCTTTTCTCTGAAAAGACACGTGCTTTTCGGGAAGGATAGCCGCAACAGTAAGCAGACCATACCCGTGGGAAAGGGCATTCGCCATCTCGATCAGATGCCATCGTGAAGTGGGGGAACCGCTCAGTACGAGGATATTCGGCCGCCAAGTCTCAATATTTGGGCGCTTTGCCGCAAGCTTGTACAGCCCGAACTGCACCATAAGCATAAGTATGCCGTATTTCAGATCCCCCCAGCGCGCTTTCATGCGCCTGCGTTTCATCAGCGCATATACCCCGATCGAGACAAAAATGGCGATAAAGGTCGCACCCGGATTGATCATAAACATTGCAGCAAAGCATCCAAAGGAACCCGCAAAGGAAATACCCCAGTGAACCCTGAACTTCGGGCGCCAGGAAGGGCTGTTGATCAGTTTCCCAAACCCTGCCGAGAGATTCAGCAGGCCATAGGTTGTCAGAAAAAACATGCTCAGGACAGGAGCGATCACATTCAAATCACCTGCCAGAATACCTGCAAGGGCGATCAGAAAAGACAGAAAGACCGCAATCCTCGGCTCCTGGTTTTTGCCGAACCCGTGGCCGATGAATCTGAATACAATGCCATCCCGTGCTATCGCCTGGAGCGTTCTCGGAGCTCCCAGAAGCGAACCCATCGCACTCGAGAGTGCAGCGCCCCAGAGTCCCGCAAGGATCAGCTCACCCCATCGTGCCGTTTTATACATTGCCATAGAATCAACGAGCAATATCCTGGAATCCTGAATGACTCTGGCAAAAAAGACGGGGATTGCCATATACACAGCATAACTGAACGCAACTGCAGCCAGTGTGCCCCACGGGATCGATTTCTCCGGGTTCTTCAGATCACCCGACATGGAAAGACCGGAGAGAATTCCGGTGACAGCAGGGAAAAATACGGCAAACACCATCCAGAAGCTCTCTTTTTCGGGCACTATCGTATCCGGTGGCAGCGATGTCACATTCTGCCCAGTTCCCATGAAAAACGAAAAAAGAGAGAGCGCAATCAGCAGAAGGATAAAAAACTGGCTTTTCAGGGCAATGTCCGCTGATTTCAGTGCAAGCACTGACATCAGTATCAGCGTTGCTATCGCCACTTCTTTCATGGTCAGCAAAGGGTTTATTTGCACGACTGATTCGGCAAAACCGACAATATAAAAAGAGATGCCCAACGCCTGGGCAAGGTAAAGAGGAAGTCCAATCGCAGCACCTGTCTCAATGCCAAGAGTCCGGGAGATTATATAGTACGCACCCCCACCTTTGACCCTCATATTCGTTGAGAGCGCGGACACCGATAATGCGGTAAAAAACGTGATGGATGTCGAGATGGTGACGATAATCAGAGTAGAGACAAGTCCCACATTCCCGATCACCCATCCGAAGCGGAGGTACATGATAACGCCGAGGATCGTAAGAATACTTGGGGTAAAAACCCCCTTGAAGGTCCCGAACTGATATCCTGTTTTTTCCTTTTCAGGCATTATGGTTCCTTCTGTATCATGGTGTTGTAGGATTGTGCAGAAAATACATCACAAAAGTCTATCATCCCGACTTACCCTAGCCCATATTATTCATGAATTTTTCTGATTACCCTGTCCCCCTTCCGCGGAAGGAAAGGACAAGGGTAAGGGGGAATGCAGTTTTGTTATGCATTTCTTACTACAAGGTCTGGACTTATGGATACTTTTACTGCTCCTGCGTCACTTCAACAGGCATCTTTTCGGGTTCATATACCAAAAAAACAATGCCGAGTTTCCTGTTGAGGCCCATGATGGGAGATGCAATCAGAATATTGCCATGCTCATCGTCCGCAACAACAGTTTCCGTTGCCTCTTCATACCTGCTGGGATAGATCGTCGAGAACGCAACCCCTTCAAGTTTTTTGTCAGTCGCTACGGCAACCGTCCCGTCGGTTTTGACAACGAGAATCTGCTTTATATTGGGTTCTTTTACAAATTGGACAAGATATTCATTTATCTGCTCATAGTTTTCCCGCAGCATCTCTTTCCGGAGCGCCCAAACAAACGTTTTCGTGGTAAGACGGAGGAAATAGCGAGTTTTCTCCGTAATTTCCTGATGGGACTTCTGGACCAGTTGTATCTGCCGTGATTCCATCTGTTTCTCAACATTATTAACTGCGATAACCTTCCAGAGATACGTCAAAAAAAGCAAGATAATCAACACCCCGATAACGTAAAAATATTTCTTTCCGCTCTGCTTCATGGTCATCCTCCTGCTATTTTCTTAATGCAGCGTTAATGATTTCCTGCAGTTTTTCAGGAGACAGTCTGCTGCCCGTATTTCTCGGAGACCCTCCGACTGTATTGCTCCCGCCCCACCTGTTACTCTCCGTCACAATATCAGATTCCTCTTCGTTCAGTCTTGCATACAACCTGCCAAGATTAAATGGCGTCCATACAGATCTCCGCCCTAACGTGTACACAAAGGTCCCGTCCGGTTTTTCTGCTACCAACGCAGCAAAAGCCGTGATCCCGTCATCATACATGGCCATTCTCGAGGAAGGACCCGTCTCCTTTGTCAGAGTCCAGCCGTTCCCTCCTCCGATTGCTTCATAGTTGCCTTTCAGGGAAAGTTCTCTCCCTTCATCCAGAAAATAAAGGTGTATCCTGGCTTCGACAGATTCAATAATATGTCTCATATCCGCTTCTCCCATCTCCGCAACCCTTCCATCAAAACGTGCTTCATGATATGGCTGGAAAATCCAGGCCATTTTCCTTCTCATCGAGGTATCGCCAAAAGGATACGCTCCCGCAGTACAATCCAGCCGGTCTTCACAGTAAACAAGCCGGTTGATTCGCGGATCAGAAAATCTTCTCACCCGGTCGTTATTTTTCAACAACCACCATGCAAGAGAGGTATCCTCATCCGGATCGTTCACATACACATTGGCTTCCGCAACCCCGTCCCTGCTGAAGGTATCAAACAGCCCCAGCTTGATTTCCATGTGAACCTGCTCGGAGGTCGAACGAGTTGCCAGTCTGTCAGCCCTGACATGATGATCGAAATTGGCATAGGGCCCTTTTGGATCCCTCTTCGTTGCGGAATGCACAAACCCGTCAAGGGCGATCGAATACGGAGGTTTCAGTTTTTTGAAATCAGACCATTTGTAGACTCTGCGGGGCTCAATATATAATTCAACTGCCACCAGAAAAACCTGTCATAAGCTTTATTTCACACATGATATTCTGCCCCCCGCACCTGATCCTGCATGTCATAGACATCCCCCCAGGAAGAAGCACCGTTCAGACTTATTCAAAAAATATCAAAGGCTATCTTTCTTGTCAACGGTTGTGGATCACAATGAAAGAAAAATCTTCTCGCCGTAACCCTGAAATATGGGAAAGAGGTCATCGCAAAACAGGGTAGACAAAAAGTTTCAGATGGGGCATGGGTGTATTTCTATATCGCACTGAGGATCAGGTCAGCAGCGATCGCAATGACAGACAACAGGAATATAATGGCATAATTGATATCTTCAAGCGAGTACTTCACGGAGGTGAGGAGATATAACACAACTTCCCTGTCATGATCCGTCAGACTGGCGTTGGATCTGACTTTCTCTATGAGCTGATATTCCTCAATCGCTTTTTTTCTCTTCTGGGTTATTCTGTACCGGTAAAGAAAAAACAGAAAATACCCGATCGTTCCCATATACCACACCGGCCTTATCCATGAAGGCTCGAGCCGCTGGATAACGATTATTGTCCTGAAGGCAATCGCGGATATCAGTCCGAGTATAAAAAAACCATAAATGACGTACCTGGGAGCAATATGTACTGTACCGTTTCCCATAACGCAAAATTATAGCACACCGCCATACAATTCCAGATGTGTCCATGCTGCTGTTTCGTTCCGCATTCCGTTCCTTCTCCGGTCCGTTTCAGGGCGGGTTACCGTGAATGCGAAAAAACGCGCTCCCTGATATAATGGGGTTATGAAGGAAGCCCTGCTGTACGAAAAACTTGAAGGAAAAAAGGTCAGGTGTTTTCTCTGCGCCCACCATTGCCAGATCAAAGAAGGAAAACGGGGTATCTGCGCTGTCCGGAAAAACATGGACGGCACCCTGTACAGTCTTGTATATGGCAAAGTCATCTCAATGCATGTCGACCCTATCGAAAAGAAGCCCCTTTTTCATTTTCTTCCTTCATCCACGAGCTTCTCAATCTCAACAGTAGGCTGCAACTTCCACTGTGAACACTGCCAGAACTACGAGATTTCGCAGTATCCGAGAGAGCATGAAGACGTTGCGGGTCATTCTGTCACACCGGAGGATATTGTGGAAGCTGCTTTACGGAACGGCTGTGAGAGCATCTCCTACACCTATACGGAGCCTACCATATTCTTTGAATTCGCCTATGACTGTGCAAAGCTTGCACATCAGAAAGGTATCAAGAATGTTTTCGTGAGTAACGGATACACAGGTCCTGAGGCGACAAGGATGATCGCTCCGTATCTGGGCGGAAACAATATCGACCTGAAGGGTAATGACGATTTTTATAAAAAGCTCTGCGGTGCGCGTCTTGAGCCGGTAAAAGATACCATCCGGCTGATGAAAGAACTCGGCGTCTGGATTGAGATAACGACCCTCATAATCCCTGACTATAATGATTCGGATGAAGACCTGCAGGATATCGCTGCATTCATCTCATCAGTTGACCCGGCAATCCCATGGCATGTAACCCAGTTCTACCCGACCTACAAACTTACCGACAAACCGAGGACGCCTGTCAGCACTTTGCGTCGGGCGAGAGAAATCGGGTTCAGAACCGGGCTGAAATATGTCTATGAAGGAAATATCCCCGGAGAAGGCGGAGAAAATACCTATTGCCCCTCCTGCAGGGAACTCCTTATCCGCCGTTTCGGATTCAGTATCGGCGAGAAGAAAATCAGGGATGGACGGTGCTTCAGCTGCGGATCAGCGATCGAGGGAGTATGGCAGTAATCATACTCTGCGCATCATCATTACCGCATCCTCAACAGGTGAGGAGTAATATCTTTTCCGGTTTCCGGCAACCCTGAATCCCAGACGTCCATAGAACGTCTGTGCGCCTGTATTGGATATTCTTACCTCAAGATAAAAAAACCTGCAGTTTCTTTCACCCATTTTGCTGAACGCTTCCTGCATGAGGGTCGTGGCAATGCCCTTTCTTCTGAATCGGGGATGAACTGCAAGATTCAGGATATGACATTCATTCAGGATGTAATTCACACAGATATACCCTGCGACCGCATTGTCTGATACAGCGACCCTTGTGAAGGAATACGATTTGTGTATCTCAATCAGAAATGCTTCCTCTGACCAGGGGCTGGTAAAGGAAAGCTGTTCAATGTGCAGGACTTCAGGGACGTCCTGTACGAACATCTCACGAATACGTATTCCGTGCATCCGATTTTATCTCTGCTTCGGATTTTCTGATATACACCGGCACGAGACTGACAGGCTCAGAAAACTCTCCTCTGAGCGCCTTGCTGAGTCCCAGAAAGGCCACATTTGAAGGCAGGGGAACCGCCTTTCCGTGAGCTGCAAAAAGTGCCCTTTCACCCATCAGCCTCATGATTTCTTTCCTGTAGAGCAATGCTCCTTCCCCGGCAAATACTATCGCACCTCCCGTCAATCCGGATGCTTTTGCCAGAAAACCGTCTAATGACACCGACGCCTCCGGAATCAATTTTTCGAACCCTTTCTCCTTCCACTGAAAAAGAGCAGTATACACCTCTTTTTTCCTGGCATCGAGCATAGGACAGACAGGGTATCCCGAATACGGGAAATTCCAAGCAAAAGCCTCAAGGGTTGGGACAGACACAACGGGTTTTCCGGTCGCAAAGGAAAACCCCTTTACCGTACTCAGGCCGATCCTCAGCCCTGTAAAAGATCCCGGACCTATCGCGACCCCGAAGACATCCATGTCATCAATGCGTTGCCCCGAAAGCTTCATTACGGAATCTATCGCCGTCATCAGTCTCTCCGAATGGGTCGACTTGATATTGAGCCTTACTTCGGCAATCAGTCCGGATGATGCCTCGGCAACTGCAACACCTCCCAGCAAGGTCGAAGTATCTATTGCAAGTATTTTCATCTGTTAGAGCCTAATATATACCTGCCTCTTTTTCAAGTGCCTTTTCAAAAAAAGTATACGCGCCACAGGCTTCCCCATTGCCCCGGCTATAAAAAGTCAGAAGCTGTCTTTTCCGAGGCTTTTCTGCCGTGCATAAAGAACGCTGCAGATGCGGCCAGGCAGATTACCGATGCACACGTCACCGCCAGGGTAGTTCCTACAGAATCAGCCACAATGCCCATGAGGGAATTCCCGACCGGGGCTGTTCCGAGAAATACAAACGTATACACGCTCATTGCCCGACCCCTCAGGTTATCAGGCACGGAAAGCTGTATATAGCTGTTTGCCGTTGCAAAAAAACTGACGAGGCTCCACCCGATAAAGACAAGCAGGACAATGGACAGGGGGAAAATGCCGGAGAGAGAGAAAACAAACAGCAGGAGTGAAAACACCAGTGCTGAAAGAGATAAAAACCTCCCCTTGTCCCTGATATCGCCTTTGAATGCCAAGAACAACGCTGCCCCGAGGGCCCCGATACCAGTGGCGCCTACGAGAAAGCCGAATCCTACCGGCCCCTTATGAAACACTTCGGCGGCAAACACCGGCAGCAGCGTAATAAACGGCATTCCGATAAAACTGAAGACCGCGATCAGGATAATGATTCTGAACAGTTCGGGTTTTCTCTTTATATACAGAATACCTTCCACGAAATCCCTCATTATCCCGTTCGATCTCTGTTTTGTGCCTTCCTTCACACGTATTTTCGCCAGTGCAATAATGACTGCGACAAAACTTACCGCATTCAGATAGAAACACGCGGGAAGTCCGAGCCGGGCTATGGCTATTCCTGCAATTACCGGTCCGATCATTCGTGCACCGTGAAACGCGGCAGAATTCAGCGCGATGGCATTCGTAAGGTTTTTCTTTCCCACCATTTCAATTATGAATGACTGCCGTGCCGGCATATCAAAGGCGTTGATCGTCCCGAGGGCAGCAGCAAGAAGGGCTACCTGCCATACAACAATAACGTTCATGTCTGTGAGAATACCGAGAAGAAGAGCAGGAATAATCGACAGCGCCTGGGTCATAAGGAGCAGATTTCTTTTCGTAAACCTGTCTGCTACTAAGCCTCCTGCCAGAGTAAACAGCAGTATCGGCAGAGAACCCGCAGCCGCGACAATACCGAGATAAAACGGGGATTGTGTCAGACTGTATACCAGCCATCCCTGTGCAACAGACTGCATCCAGGTTCCGGACAGAGAGATGATCTGACCGAACCAGAAGAGCCTGAATTCCCTGTTATGCAGCGCAGCAAACCTTTCCGTTATAGCCATCATAGTATTGTAACCGAGCAAAAGCGTTTTTTCCGAAAAATAGCAGCAATAATAATTAGCCATTGCTTATTTTTGAAATTATCAGTAGAATAGATAAAATATATCTTTTTTTATTGTATTTATTGGTAATATCACATAACCGGGATATGCACAGCAACAGATATCAGCGGGAATTTCGGGCATAACAAGAAGCAAATGCATAAAAAAAGTACTATATACGAATCTCCGTTCCGTCTCATCCTGATAATTATTTTTTCAGTATTCACTGCAGAGCTGTCGATTATGTTCATTCTGTCCCTGTTCCCCCCTGTTACGTTGCTGCAATGGGCCGTTCTTGATGCAGTTCTTCTCACAATTGTGCTGTCACCGGTACTATTTTTCTTTGGATTCCGCCCCCTTATTCTGAATATTTCTGAACGCAGGAAAGCTGAGGCGATAACAAAACACGCATACAAGGAACTCAATCAGATATTTCAGACAGCGGCTGACGGCATGCGCCTGATTGATAAAAACTTTAGAATCCTGCGCACGAACGAGACATTTGCTTCCCTTGCAGGAATTGACAAGGATGCATCAGTCGGGAAGAAGTGTTATGAAGTCTTTTTCGGACCGCAGTGCTTTACCCCGGATTGCTCCCTGAAACAGATACTGAACGGCAGGGAACGAATCGAAATCGAATCCATCCGAAAAACACGGGACGGCAGAACACTCCCGTGTATCCTCACCGCAACTCCGTTCAGGAGTGCAACGGGTGAACTGATCGGAATAGTCGAGGATTACAAGGACATAACAAAACGCAAAAATACTGAAGAAGCACTGCGCAGAAGCGAAGAAAAACTCAATGCCATGCTGAAGTCTATAGGTGACCATATCAGCATGATCGACAGGGATTTCAATATTATCTGGGCAAATGACGTTGCAAAAAACATCTTCGGGAATACTATTGTTGGACAGAAATGCTATGAAGCGTATCACAGAAGAAGTGAGCCCTGTGAGCCCTGCCTCACCATCCAGGTTTTTAATGACGGGCTTATTCATGAGCATGAGACACAGGTCATCGACAAGGACAACCGAACGATCTATTTCCACAGCACAGCCAACGTGGCCTTACGGAACAATTACGGATATCCCACAGCAGTGATAGAAATTTCAAGGGATATCACAGAGAGAAAGAAGCTTGAACAGCAGCTGCTTCAATCACAGAAGATGGAGGCTATCGGACAGCTTGCGGGAGGAATCGCGCATGACTTCAATAATATCCTAACGGCAGTCATTGGATACGGAAGCCTTCTACAAATGGAGATGAGCAAAGATGACCCCCTTCGCGCCTATGCTTCCAATATTTTGAATTCAGCCGAAAGGGCTGCGAATCTCACCCAGGCGCTCCTCACCTTTAGCCGGAAGCAGATCATTAGTCCGAAGCCGGTAAATCTAAATGAGATCATTAAACTGCTCGAAAAACTTCTGACAAGAATCATCGGTGAGGATATCGAGCTCACGGTCTCTCTTGCGGACAGGGAATTAACGATCATGGCAGACCCGATCCAGATAGAACAGGTGCTCCTGAACTTCGCGACAAACGCGCGCGATGCCATGCCTGATGGGGGGAGCCTTGTCATCGCTACCGATCTCGTCCGCCTTGACTGCGAGTTCATCACTGCACACGGCCCCGGGAAACCCGGTTCGTATGCGGTGATAACTATCGAGGACACCGGCCAGGGAATCGATGAGAAGACGAAAGAAAAGATTTTCGAGCCGTTTTTTACCACAAAAGAGGTGGGCAAGGGAACAGGACTCGGGCTTTCCATGGTATACGGAATCATAAAGCAGCATGAAGGACATATCAATGTCTACAGTGAACCAGACAACGGAACAGTATTCAGGATATATCTCCCTGTTATTGATCTAAAGGTTGATAATATAAAACCTGTGGATATACCATTTCTAAAGGGAGAGGGAGACACCATACTGGTTGCAGAGGATGACGTCAAAGTGCGTGAACTGACCACAAAGGTATTGTCTGACTACGGATACAGGGTTCTTGAAGCGGCAAATGGTCTTGAAGCGATACGGGTTTTTAAAGAAAACTATGACGCTGTTCAGCTGATCCTTCTCGATGTGATAATGCCCAAGTTAAACGGCAAGGAATGCTATGATGAACTGAAAAAATTAAAACCTGATATCAAGGCCATCTTTATGAGCGGATACACCGCGGACATTGTCCACAGAAAAGGAATACTGGATCAGGGAGTGGAGTTTATTACGAAACCTGTCTCACCGCAGGAACTCCTGAAAAAAGTGTGGGAAGTGCTTCATAACTGGCGAGAACCTTACCTCCTCAAATCCCTTTCCCGGTTATAATTATCAAGAGTCACCTGAAGGAGAAATTCCCTGGTCGCGCAGTGCAGCACTGTCATCGATTATCAGTGCTCACTTTTGCAGGAATTGGACTACTGTGAGCCGGAGATGCTAAACCGCTGCTGAAAGTTTCGAAAAATCCGCGACTGTGGAGGCCGTTTCCCAGAGCTCATTCAGCAATGCGAACCTGTTCAGCTTTATATCCTCACGCTTGTCCATTACGAGAACACTGTCAAAAAATGCGTTTACCGGCCCTGTCAGCGAAGAGAGAAGAAGGATCGCATCGTCATATCTCCTGTCTCTCAGACAATCTGAGAGTTCCTGCCTTACAGAATCAAGCTTTCCCATGAGATGTTTTTCCGCTTCCTCTCGCAGTCGATCAGCATTCAATGCCGGAATTGCAGTTTTCGGGAGGATATTGTTGACACGCTTTATCACAGCAAGAAAATCGTTGTATGCTTTCTCGTCCCTGAACCTCGTGAGTGCAGCGAGTCGTTCCTGAACATCTTTTAGTGCAATGCGGAGCGACAGGGGGAGAAGGGACTGAACAATGTCAGGAGCATATCCCTGGTCGGCAAATACAGCTTCTATGCGGTTTTCGAAAAACCGGAGAATCTTCTCCCTGGTCTCCCCACGGTCTTTCACATCCGCAAAGGCATCCAGTGCCCTGTCTGCCAGATTATTCAGAGGAAGGGGATACCCTTTATCCAGAAGGATCGCGACAATCCCGAGCGCCTGCCTCCGCAAGGCAAAGGGGTCTTCCGACCCTGTCGGGATAAGTCCTATCGAGAAAAAAGCCGCGATACTGTCAAGTTTGTCTGCGATGCTGAGAAGTGACCCTGCGTCAGTCTTCGGGAGCATCCCGCCGGAATGAGCGGGGAGGTACTGTTCTTCAAGAGCCATCGCCACTTCCTGCTCCTCGCCGTCGTGCACCGCATAATATCTTCCCATGACGCCCTGAAGCTCCGGGAATTCCCTGACGACCCCGGTAATGAGATCCGTTTTTGCAAGCTCTGCTGCTCTGATGATATTCTTTCGTGAACCGGGCAGGATCCTTTCTGCAAGGAATGCTGCGATTGAAGCAATCCGTTGTGTCTTGTCATAGAGACTCCCGAGACTTTCCTGAAACGTCACATGCCTGAGTTCCTCAATCCTGTCTGAAAGCGCTTTGTTTCTGTCATCATCGAAATAGAATCGGGCATCTTCGAACCTCGCCTTAATGACCCTTTCCGCACCTGTCCTGACAGTTTCCGCATTCACGTCACTGGTATTGCTGACGACAACAAAACGGTTTGTGATTCTTCCCTCATTATTGAGTACCGCAAAATATTTCTGATGGCCCTTCATCACGGTTATCAGAAGTTCTTCAGGCAGTGTCAGATATTCTTCGGGAAAAGACGCGATCACAGGCACGGGATATTCCACGAGGTTTACTACAGTCGCAAGGAGTTCTTCATCCCTTACCGGCTTCTCCCCGGATGAAGAGAGGAGGGTTTCCATCTTCTCGGTGATGATCTTTTTTCTCTCTTCCGGGTCGATGATCACACAATTATTCCCGAGAAGTTTTTTGTAGCTCGGGATTTCCCTGACCTGAAAGGCCGCAGGCGACAAAAACCTGTGGCCTCTGGTAAGATTGCTGCTCTGTATCCCGTCGATTTCGAAGCTGACAACCTCAGTATCAAACAGCGTCATGAGCCACCGTATGGGCCTTACGAATCTGGTGCTGCCGTTTCCCCATCTCATGGCCTTCGGGAGATGAACAGACAGTACAAGCTTCCTGAGCAATTCGGGCAGTATCTCCCGGACATGAACACCTTTTTCCTCTATTACTGCGACGATATATTCTCCCTTATCGGTACTTTTCACTGCAAGGTTTTCAATATGGATGCCCTGCGAACGGGCAAACCCGGCAGCAGCTTTTGTAGGGTTTCCGTTTTCATCGAATGCGACCTTCTTTGAAGGTCCGAATACTTCCTTTGTTCTGTCTTCCTGCATCTGGCGGACACCTTCGGCAATAACCGCAAGCCTCCGCGGAGTACCGTAGGTTTTCACATGTGAAAACCGAATATAGTTCTCTGTCAGCATTTTTTCCGCATTCTCCCGTAATTGCGTTAACGCAGGAGTGATAAACCGCGCAGGCAGATCTTCCGTCCCGATTTCGAGAAGAAATGATGACATGCCGGGTGCATTCTCGGCCATTGAAATATACCTCTTTTCCCAGAAATTATGAAGTTCGGATTGATAACGTTGGATTATACATCCATTAATTATTCCTTGGCAAGGAAAAGGTTGAAAAAGGATTTCTTATGCACGTATCAGTGCATGGCAATAATCGCGTTGATATGTTCTCTGGACTCGATTTCTTGGACAAGCTTCGCTGCTTCAGATCTTGAGCGGAACTTCCCAACCAGAACTCTGAAGAGCGTGCCATTAACTGTGTGCTTCTCGGAAATGCGTGAAACATACCCTTTCTCCTGGAATTCCCTGGAGATGAAAAGAGCGTTTTCGACCTTCCTAAACGCGCCGATCTGCACCGAGTAGTTTTCCTGATCCTGGTTCTCCCCCTGAGCAGGTGCAGGAGAGCGAATTTCCGGCTTTGCATTGTCAGGAAACAGTGGTTTCCGTTCTGCTGCTGAACTCTGCACTATTTCTCCCTGTTGCTGTTTACAAAGGGTCATATATAGACTTTCAATCATACTTTCCGGTTCTATGGCTTTCCATGCCTGATCGCCGTGATCACTGAATAATGCTGCTCCCTGTGCATCATACTCGGTAAACTTCGATATCCGGAACATCTTGGAAAAGCAGCTGAGCTGTATGAATATCAGTGTGTACTTCTTGTCTCCGTAATGAATTCCAAACCTTCGCACATCTTCAGCAACAGTCTCTTCGCTGCTGTTGATTTTTATTAATAACTGCAGCACGGTGTTTTCCCTGTCAAAATACAGTTGATTTCCCGTTTCTGATGTACACAGATACTGCCATTCCCCTTGTGATGTTTCCGGAAAGGCAAATATCACCACAGGAAGAATACTCAGACTGAAGAACAGTAAAAGCCTTTTCATCTCAGATATTTCAGAATTTGTGGTGCTGCAGAATATCCCGGAAGTGTGACGCTTGTTTACACATATCGTTTTCTTTCGGAATGAATTTTCTGCCGCTGTTCCCCCTTACGCAAGAAAATACCAGAAAGGATACAAAAAATCAATCGAAACAAGAAGATTCATGCTACACAGGGAAATATCTGGGTGAGCAATAAGTACGAAATCCGTATTTCTTTTGTTTTTCAGGTACAGAACCTGCAAATATTCTGAGAAAATATTCCTTGTTTCCGAAACATACCTCTCTGTCATGTAATCCACAGTTTTCCGACTGCGAAAGGCATCAGTCTGCTCAATACCTGGATAATGCTGCTCAACTTACAGATTTTTCTGCATTTTTAATATCTCTGCTACCAAAGAGTGAGTTTCATTTACAACCAAAGTTCTAATAATTATAGGTACTATTTATCTGCTAAATTCAAACCATTGAGGAATTGCATGTGTATATAGTTTTGAAGTATAAAATAAAAAAGGAAAAGAATTCTGTTCTTTTGGGGTTAGTTATCTCCTCATGTTTTTGCATGCTTGCATGAGATTGAGAGCACCCTGACAAATGAAATGACATGAGAAATGACTGAAAAGGAAGTCATAGAAATTGTCAAAGAATCCGGATTGTGGGGATCGCTCACGCAGAAAGAGAAGCAGGATGCGATCAGGCATGCCCTGAACATCAGCCATCTCTCCCCGGCAGAGGACAACGCAGATTCTTCGGCAGAAAAGCAATCCCCGGACAGAACTTTGCGGACATTTGGCAGGCTGGAATAACACAGGCATAACGGAATTTGACATACTCCAGCAAAAAACACTCTACCAGGTATGCCTTTGAGACACGGTTTGGGTGTCCAGGGAAAACGGTCTAAAGCCGGACATATAGAGTGTTGCTGGATTCAGGAGGGATGCAGAAAATATGCATCCCTTTTTTCTGTATCCCGGATATCAGACCATAAACTCTTTTTTCAGCCACTCCTTCAGCGTGTTATTCACAGGATACATCCGGCAATATTCACGGCTCTTGTTCTCCTGAATAGCCTCGGCAATCATGTCTTCCGGAACACCCTCAATCTTTGCAATGGTTTCTGCATAGCCCGCAAGGTTCTGTGCCATCAAAAAGAGGCCGGGTGTCTTATCCATAGCTTCTATGTACAGGATGTATCCGGCAGAATAGGGAACTTTTTCCACCCCTTTTTCTGTTACCCTGCATCGCGGCTGCATTAGTTGTTTGGGTTCGAAGTCCCAGAGAATATGTTCGACAATATAGCGGTCTTTTTTCAGAAGATGGAGTGGGAAAACCTGAGCAAACATTGTATTCTGCCTCTTTCCGCCTTATTCCTTCACCGGCCTTCTCTCAGGAACCCGCTGGTGCGGAATTTTTTCCTCGTTCCATTCCCCGGATACGTATAACCTGCAATAGCAGCTTCCGTATTCCTTTATGTCCGGGTCACGGTACACACATGGGCAGATGATATCCGAATCCTTTTCCTTAACGCCGGCTGCAAGACGGCAGGGACAGGAACGGTACCCGTAGCGTGCTTCATTGGTGAGAAGCCCTTGCAGTATGTCAAGGACAAATTCCCTGTCCTTATTGAGCTGTATTCCCTGTGATGCTGCATATTTGCTGAGGATATCGTAAAGCTTTTCTGCAGTCATTGCAAACCCAACGCCTCCTTTATCGCATTTTCATCAATCCCGAGGATTACTTCTTCAATTACAAGGGTCGGATACGTCGCCGCAGGGTTGTACTTCTTGACTTCCTTTGACATGAGCCATTGTTCACCGCTGTCGAGAAGGTCGATCTCCGTCATTTCGTAAGTAATACCGTGGTCGTCAAGAAATTTCTTCACCTGTTTGCATGTCGTACACGTGCTGAGTGAATATAACCGGACTTTCTTTTTCTGTTCAGGCATACCTTCTCCTATGCGTTTCCGATGGGTTTATCAGGATTCTCAAGTCTGAATATCTCCGAACTCGTTATTTCGATGTCTTGCAACATCTCTTCGTGGGCCTTATTAATGATTTCCACAGAAAGCTGCAGGGTGTTCCCGATTTCCTCAAGCGAGGTCCCCTGCACAAAATGCATTTCTGCAATCACGATTTTCAGCGCGTCATCCTCTATATACTGTCTCAGTTCCTCGTTATCAATACTGACCCCACTGCATGACTCATTGAAGCTGAGTCCCGAACGCAACCCTTCCATGATTCGGTTCATAGCCTCATAATAGATCCTGTTTTCTTCTTCAGTATAACTCTTGTAGGAAAACTCTTCCAAATTACCCCTCTTGCTTCTCAAAGATGCAATGCCAGTGAAAAAACCTTTTCTCCTGTAATATCAGCGGGAACAGCCCCTCAATTGAATTGTCAGAAATACTGCGCGTTTTATACATAGAATGTAACACATTGCGTGCTGTTTTATCCATGTATGATAGTATAAAGCAATGGATCCGCTCGGGAAAAAAGAACTGCTGGATTTCTTCGACAGACATCTGAAAGACTTCGGCGATACCCCGCAGGCTGTGAGATGGACGCCGGAAGGACAACTGCGAAGATACGAGACCCTTTTACAGATCTCTGGCGATATTTCGCAGAAAACGATTCTTGATTTCGGCTGCGGCAAAGGCGATTTTTATGGCTTTCTGAAAGGCAGAGGAATCCAGACCGACTACTGCGGCATCGACATCAATAACAGGCTTATTGAGCTAGCAGTGCACAAATACCCTGAAGCGGAATTTATCGCAACGGATATTGATGAGGTCCGTTTCGAGAGAGAGTTCGATGTTGTGTTCATATGCGGTGTTTTTAATCTGCGTGTCGCAGGGATTAAGGAATCGATGCAGGAGGAACTCAAGAAACTTTTCAGAATAAGCAGGGAAGCGCTTCATGTCAATCTCCTCACGTTTTACACTCCCTCCAGATCAGTAGAGCTTTTTTATGTAAAACCTGAAAAGATTCTGGAATTCGCTGTAAGAGAACTGTCTGCATCCGTTACGCTGATACACAGCTGCGAAGATATCTTCCTGTCAGTGTATCATTCATAGAACTGGCGCTTATCCGGGAAGATTGAGGACAGACAGGCTATCTCTTAAATTCCACTCCGACTTTGTAAGAAGATTCATCGACGCTCTGAACCCAACGCACGACCGCGTTCTCGGAATACACTGGAAGTACGCTCTTGATGAGAATCTCCTGTCCCTCTTTCAGGCAGTTTCTTGTATAAAGACAAAGGCCGGAATTGCTGATATCAATTGTTACGCCGCTGCTGACTGTTTCCCTGTTCTCTTCGTTAAGAACATAATCGACCGAATAGACGAAACCGTAACGCAAATGTCTTCTGCCTTCAAGCGGCATGGTAACCTTCCTTTTCCAGATCTGGCCGGAGTATTAAGGATGATATTTTATAATTATCAAAACATCTTGTATTTGTCAATTTAAATTAATTTTTCTGAAAAAATATATAAATTCATGCGGGACAAGCAACAATTGCTTCCCTGTATATCCTCTGTCGCATGCAGGATTTCTGCAGTTCACAACACTTTAGCTGTACTCCCCGCCCCGTTCCCTCACTGCGTCAAATGCCGATTTCAACCCTTCAATTTTCATAGAGTGCTTTTGATAAGGATGTCTCCGGCATCCTGCAAAGGACCAAGTGGATTCTTAATTTCTGTCTCCTGATTCACCGAGGGATTACCTCCCCATAGTTTATACACAACAGTATCATTCACGACAATAATAAATGCCTTGAACCTCCATCCTTTTTCATTTATTTTTCTTTTAAAGTTGAAGAAATCAAGCCAGAAATTTCCACTTCTTTTCTTATTTATAAATTGGGGCTCAAACTCATATGCACGGCATGCTGCTTTGGCTTTAATACATTGCTGAATGCCTTCGTCCACATCTTCCTTTCCGATAAAAAGAGAATCCCTCGCGATATCCAAGTAGTTCAGTATTTTTATATTAGGTGTTGAAAAAGGATCAAACCCCATTTTTTTAAGCTCCTCAGATGTGGTTATATGGGGTGTTATTTTATCGAAAGCTTCTTTGGCCTCGTTAAATGAATGCCACGGTGACGCCGTAGTCTGCTTTACCGTTGGCAAAAGCCTGCCACATCCTATCATCAGAAGGACAGCCAATAGAATACTTAATTTTTTTACCATTTTTTGATGGGTTGTGATTGACTTCTGCACTAATTATATCAGTCTTTATCTCGTTTGTTAACAGAAAACAGAATCTGACCCGGGATTGATTTCCATGAGTTACAACCTGAACTTTTTTCATTCATCATTTTCAAAACAACAATTTATCTGAATTTTATATAAACCTATAATTCAGGATTCAATTATTTATATTATCTATTTTATTTATAGCTTATTATTATGCAAATATAACAGGAGAATTATTCACATAAGAATCAATAGCACAGGCAATCCATGATTCTATTGCAGGTAAAGTCATTTCAATGATCAATCGTATAGACGTTTATGGACAACATTGTTTTTTCCGGTAGATGTGCACGGAATATCTGTCTCAGGAATACCCTGAAGGTACGACTACAGAAAAAAACCATGTGTAGAATACCCGTTTCTGCATGGCTGCATACAGCGCCGCACTGTATGCAGTGAACTCTTCGTAAAACTCCGTCAAGATATGTATATCATGAGGGGTAAAGGGGCTGGTGCCCCGACTGGTCTGCAAAACCAGATTTATAGTGAAAGCAGGATGGCTATACTATAGTGGGTTCGATTCCCACTACCCCTCTCCAGTAGTATACTTCATCGTTCTTGTTGTTTTCCATCTCTTACTGGGAAAGAACTGCGCCCCCTCATTTAGTCCGGCATAGCGCTTATTTTAAGAAGAAGAAGCATTGTTGCATACAATAAAAAAAGGCCCGGATAACTCCGGGCCTTTTTATTTTCTAATCCGGCAGCGACCTACTTTCCCATGACCTTATCAATCATAGTATCATCGGCCCTGAGGGTCTTAACTTCCGTGTTCGGAATGGGTACGGGTGTTACCCCCTCGGCATCGCCACCGGAAACTTTAAATTCCAGCACCGTTATAATAACAGCAACTACTTGTTTATTGCAACCATTCTTTAACAACAGGAGGGAAAATAAAAAGGGTCAAGTCGCACGGTCTATTAGTACTGGTCAGCTCAATACATTACTGCACTTACACCTCCAGCCTATCGACGTGGTAGTCTACCACAGACCTTCAGGT